>JBGQLF010000289.1:0-9245 GCA_041499985.1 Gemmataceae bacterium | reverse complement strand
GCGACGGGGCGCCGGTGGCGCACTGGGAGAGCGGAGCGGCCGGCGAGTTTGCGCGCCGCATGGCGCTCAGCGCCGATAGCCGCCGACTCGCCGTGGGCTTTCAGCACGGCACTCGCCACGGTATCCACATCTGGGATACCACAACTCGCGGCCTCGTGAAGACGGTGCCAACGCAGTATCGTCACATCGGGGCGATGGCCTTCAGCGGCGATGGCCGCCTGCTGGCTGCCGCCTGTACCGACGGCGTCCTGCTGATCGATGTCGAGACGGGCGAGCAGCGTCTGTTCGCCAAGGTCCCGCTGCCGCACGACGCTGCCTTCCACCCCGACGGCCGTACGATTGCCTACCCCGTGTGGCAGTCCCAGGTCACGCGCCTCTGGGATGTCGCGACCAATCGGATCACGGCGGAGCTGCCCCACCTCGGCGGCCCAGGCCGCGTCGCATTCGCACCGGACGGGGCGGCGCTGGCCGTCCTTTCCGATCGCGCCCTGCGTGTCTGGAAGCTGACCGCGGCGGAGGAGAAACGCATCCTCCCCGGGCACAGCCTCGGCGTCAACACGGCCGCCTTTAGCCCGGACGGCCGACTGCTCGCCACGGGCGGCAACGACCGCATGGTGCGCCTCTGGGACGCGAACATCGGGGCGCCGGTCCGCGAAGCAGGGGACGAGCCGCGTGTGCTGCGCAACTTCGCCGGCGGTGTCCGCCACCTGGTCTTCAGTCCGGACAGCCGGCTGCTCGCTACAGGCGACTGGGGAATGCAGATTCGCCTCTGGGACGTCAAGACCTGGAAGGAACTCCGCTTCCCTGAGCATCCCCTCCGCAACGTTGATGCGGTCGCCTTCAGCCCGGACGGCACACGTTTCGCCGCTGCCGGGGAGAGGGGTGTCTACCTCTGGCGAGTGCCCCCACGAGCCGAGGAAGGCGTCCGCGTGTCGCATCGGCCATCGGGCGGGGTCTGGTTCAGCCCGGACGGTGGTCTGCTGGTCTGGGTGGAGCACGAGGACACCATTCTGGCACCGTTCGGGACGTGTCGCGGATGGGACGTGGCGGCGTGCCGGGAGAGCGCTCTTCCGCCTTTCACGCTGGCGAAAAACGGGCAGGCCTGCGTGTTCACTGGGGACGGTCGGCGCCTCGCATTCGTTGGGGAGTCGCAGAGGGTCGAGAGCTGGGACCTCGAAGCCGGCTGCTTGGAACGCACCTTTGCCCAGGGACCGATCCCGCGCCGGCCGAAGCACGGGCCGCTGGTGCCGACGGATGTCTTCATCGCCCTCAGCGGTGACGGCGCCTGGCTCGCCCGCGCTGGTCCGCGCGTTGCCCTCTGGGACGCGCGCACGGGGCGCTGGCGGCTGGCGCTACCAGAAGAGCCGCTGCCGGTTTGGGCTCTCGCGTGGCGGCCCGACGGCGAGCGCCTGGCGGTCGGCTCGGCAAACATGCTGACACTATGGAACCTCGCCGCCGTACGCCGCCAGCTTGCCGAGATCGGCCTCGACTGGTGATCGCATGAGACCCTGCCCTTCCCCCGAAACGCTCGACCGATTACTAACAGGTGCTCTGAGTGAGACGGAGCGCCCGGGGATTGAGGCGCATGTCGACGGTTGCTCGCTCTGCCAGGAAGCCCTGCGGCACCACCTGGACGAAGAGATGTCGCAACTGAGGCCCGTCAGCATCCCTGCGGATGCCCGCGGCGCAACCGTGGACGAGGCCGGGGCTCCAAGGACACTGCTACAGCGGCTGGGCAAGCTTCCCCTGGTGTCGCGGGCCCAGATGCTTCCTGGCCAGCCCGAGCCCTCCCCTGCCGGCTCCGACGCGCCGCCGCCTTCCCTCCCCGGCTATGAGGTGCTCAGTGTGCTCGGGCGCGGCGGCATGGCGGTCGTTTACAAGGCCCGCCACCTTGGGCTGAAGCGACTGGTCGCTCTGAAAATGATCCTCTCCGGTGCCAACGCCTCCCCCGAGGTGCGTTCCCGCTTCCAGCGCGAGGCCGAGGCGGTGGCCCAGTTGCAGCACCCCAACATTGTTCAGGTGTACGAGGTGGGCGCGCACGGCGGACTGCCCTACCTGGCGCTGGAGTACGTCTCGGGAGGTACCCTTGCTCAGTCCCTCGACAGTCGCCCACTACCCGCGCGGCCGGCCGCTGCCCTCGCTCACACCCTTGCCGGCGCGGTCCATTTCGCCCACGGCAAGGGCGTCCTCCACCGCGACTTGAAGCCGGCGAACATCCTCATTGCGGATGGCGGATTGCAGATGGCGGATTCCCAAAACCAATCCGCCATCTGCAATCCGCCATCCGCAATCAAGATCACGGACTTTGGCCTCGCCAAGCAATTGGATCGGGACGCCAGCCAGACACAGAGTGGGGCCATTCTGGGCACCCCCAGCTACATGGCCCCCGAGCAGGCGCAAGGGCATTCCGGAGCGGTCGGCCCGGCCGCCGATGTCTACGGTCTCGGGGCCATTCTCTACCAGGTCCTCACCGGTCGCCCCCCCTTCCTCGCGGCCACCAACCTTGAAACGGTCCAGCAGGTCGTTTCCCGCGAGCCAGTCCCGCCGCGGCGGCTTCAGCCCAACCTGCCGCGGGACCTCGAAACCATCTGCCTCAAATGTCTGGAAAAGGAACCGGCGCGGCGGTACCCCAGCGCTGGCGCGTTGGCGGACGACCTGCGGCGCTTCCTGCAAGGGGAGCCGATCCAGGCCAGGCCAGCGACGGCCTGGGAACGCGGGTGGAAGTGGATGAAGCGTCGGCCCACGGCCGCGACCTTGCTGGCCGTCAGCGTTCTGGCGGTGCTCGGCTTCCTGATCAGCGGCTGGTGGTACAACGTCAATCTTCGTCTTGCCAAGCGACAGGCCGACGACCAGCGCCTGGAGGCCGACCAGCGGCGGCAACAAGCGGACACGAACCTGTACCATTCGCTCGTGGGCGAAGCACGTGCCCTGCGGCTGGCCCGAGAGAGCGGCTACCGCTCCAAAGCTTGGGAGCGGCTCAAACAGGCCCGTTGGCTGGAAACGCCGGACAAGGACCTGGACGAGCTCCGTCACGAGGCTGTGGCGTGCCTGGGGGATTTCGTCGGCCTGGTGCCCACGGAGCGGCCCAACCCGGGAACCAGTCGGGTGAAGGGGCAGCGGCTGGCCCTGCACCCCGACGGGGTGCAACTAGCCCTCGGGCTGAGCGACGGAGCCGTGCTGTTGTACGACCTGACCGACGGGGTCGATCGAGAGCGGCTGCGTGGCCACCAGGCAGAGATTTCCGGAGTCGCCTTTGGGCCGGACGGAAGGCGCTTGGTCACCGCCGATGTCGGAGGCGAGGTCAAAATATGGCAGTCCCACTCTCGAGGCGCGTGGACTTGCGCGCATACCCTGCGAGCAGACCGGCCACCCAATCCCAGCGCCTTCGATGCCATCACGGCAGTCGCGCTCAGCTCAGATGGCCGGCACGTGGCAGCCTGTCCTACGGGGGCCACGACCATCCAGGTCTGGAACCTTGAGGACGGCACGGCCGCGGCCCCGTTTCACAGCCCCAACAGGGAGCAACTGCGCGTGCTGGCCTGGAGCCCAGACGGCCGCCTGTTGGCAGCAGGTTACAACAGCCCGGACAAGGGACTCGTCGTCTGGGACGTCGCCACCCGCCAGTGCCAACATCAGCAGATTCTGAACCTGGGGGTTGTCTTCACGCTCACCTTCAGTCCGGACAGCCGCCGGCTCGCCGTCGGCTGTAATCAGGGAGCCGCGGTCTTCGACACGTCCGCTTTCCCGCAGCGGCCTTTTCCAGTACAGGGCGACCAGGTGCATTCCCTCGCGTTCAGTCCCGATGGCCGTCTCCTGTTCATCGCCTCCGAGGCGGTCGGAGTCGTGCGCCTGTGGGACCTGGCTTCCAATCGGCAGCTGGCGGAACTCAAACATCCGGGCGGCCCGTTTGCCGTCGCGCTCAGCCGAGACGGTGGCACCCTGTTCACCGCTTCGCGCAAGTCGCTCCGCGCCTGGAACCTCCGTGGTCCGGAAGAGAAGCTTGTGCTGTTCGGGCACGACGGAGGAGTCCCACACGTGGCGTTCAGCCCGGATGGCAAGCTGCTGGCATCCTCGGGCAAGGACCATACCGTCCGGATCTGGAATCCGGCGACGGGGGAACCGCTCCAGAAACTTCCCGACCTCCCCGGCCAGGTGGAGGCGGTCGCCTTCAGCCCGGACGGCCGAAAGCTGGCGGCGGCGGACATGGCCGGCACGCTCCGACTTTGGGAGGTGTCCTCTTGGAAGGACCTCCCCACGGCGGACCAGGGCCTGGGCCGGATCTGGACCATCGCGTTTGGCCCGGACGGCTACTTCGCCGCGGGGGGAACGCAGGGTTTGCGGATCTGGCGCGTGGACGAACGGGGTGCGGGTCTGGAGGCGCCTGGCCTGATGGTGCAGCCACCAGCCGGTAGCCCGGCCGGCGAGTTTACAGCCCTTTGCTTTAGCCCCAACGGCAAGCGGCTGGCCTGCGTGAGGCAAGGGCGGGCGGACGGGGATCACCGCGTCTACCTGTACGACCTGCCATCCGGCCAGGCGCGGGAGCTTCCGGCCCGGCTACAGTTCTTTGTTCGGGCCCTGGCCTTTTCCCCGAATAGCCGGCATCTCATCTTCGTGAGCGACAAGCAGGTGGTGGAGGTGTGGGACGTGGCCGCGTGGGAGGCTACCGGCCGTCCTCAGGTCGTTTCCTTCGGCAGCGAAGACCTGGTGTCCGGGTATGGGGGGATCGCGTTGAGCGCCGACGGGGCCTGGTTCGCTTGCGGCAATCAAGCGGTTACCATCTGGGATACCGCAAGCCGGAAGTTATTGCTCAGGTTGCCGGAAGAGCGCAGTACCGTCTGGTCGTTGGCCTGGAGTCCGGACCGGGAACGGTTGGCCATCACTTCGTCGGACGGCGGGCTCGTCGTCTGGAACCTCCACAGCATCCGCGCTCAACTGGCCGAAGTCGCCCTGGACTGGTAGTTGCTTCCTCGGCTTGCGTGCGGACCGTAAAGAAAATGTTTTACAAACTGGAACAATTTGCTAATCTGGGCAACTCAGCCCCTTGCTTCACTCGGCTTCCTAGCTATCTCAGACTATGCAAGCTTTGGATCTTTGCTATTTTTCTGATCTTGACAACGGATGTTCCGGACAAGGATGAGTCTGCTTGGACGGTATTCTCCTGGGTATCGAGCGCTAATCGCCGTGGGCCTTCTTGTGAGAAGGGTTCGTCATGCGTGCCTGGCTTCTTCGCTCTCTCCAGCGGGTCTTTCGAGTATCGAGCGGCAAGCGGCGGCCCGTTCTGCGCCAGCCGATCGCGGAGCGCCTGGAAGACCGCTGTCTGCTGGCGGCAGGGATAACGGAGTTTGGACGCCTGATCGGCGCCGCTCTACCGGCGCCCATCACGGCCGGCCCAGACAGCGCGCTGTGGTTCACCGAAGCGGCTACCGCCAAGATCGGGCGCATCACGACGGCCGGCGTGCTCACCGAATACTCCCTGCCGAGGGCCGACAGCGACCCCGAAGGGATTACCTCCGGCCCCGATGGCGCCCTGTGGTTTACTGAGTTCGGCTCCGACCAGATCGGTCGCATCAGCACCAACGGCACGATCACGGCGTTTAGCCTGACGGTCGGCAGCGGGCCCACCGGAATCACCACCGGGCCGGATGGAGCCCTCTGGTTCACCGAGAGCGGTACAGACCACATCGGTCGCATCACGACGGGTGGCTCCATTACGGAGTTCGTCGTCCCCGGCGCCGGCAGTAATCCCGCGGACATCACCGTGGGTCCAGACGGTAACTTGTGGTTCACCGAGGCGGGTTCCGATGAAATCGGCCGTATTACCCCGGCCGGCACCATCACGGAGTTCGCCGTCCCCGGCGCCGGCAGTAGCCCGCGTGGCATCACCAGCGGTCCGGATGGCAACCTTTGGTTCACCGAGACGGGCTCGAACGAGATCGGCCACATCAGCACGAGCGGCACGGTCATCGAGTTCAGCCTCGCCGCCGGCAGTGCTCCGCGCGCTATCACGGCCGCGCCCGATGGGGCGCTTTGGTTCGCCGAGTTCGGCTCGGATCGCATCGGCCGCATCACCACGGCCGGCACGGTCACCGAGTTTACCCTGGCCGCCGGCAGCCGCCCCAGCGGAATCACCGTGGGGGCCGACGGCGTCGTCTGGTTCACCGACTCGGGATCGAATACCATCGAACGCATCGCGCCGGGTGGCTTCCTGCCGGGATTCACGTTGACGGCGAGCAGCCTACCCACGGCTATCACCAGCGGCCCCGATGGTGCCCTGTGGTTCACCGAAGCGGGCACTGCCAAGGTCGCTCGCATCAGCACGGCGGGAGTTATTACCGAGTTCACGTTGCCCCGCACGGACAGCGACCCCGAGGGAATCACGACCGGTCCAGATGGGGCGCTGTGGTTCAGCGAATTTGGCATCGACCACATCGGCCGAGTCGCTACCGATGGGAGCCTGACCGAGTATCCCTTGACGGTTGGCAGCGGGCCGCTCGGGATCACGACGGGTCCGGACAGTGCCTTATGGTTCACCGAGGCGGCGGACGACCGCATCGGACGCATTACGACCAGCGGGGCCGTCAGCGAATTCACCCTGCCCACCGGCAGCCAGCCGACCCGCATCACAGTCGGCGCCGATGGGGCTCTGTGGTTTACGGAGTTGGCCTCGAATCGCATCGGCCGTATCACCACCGACGGCGCTGTTACCAGCTTCGTGGTCCCCACAGCCGGCAGCGCACCGACCGGCATCACGGCCGGACCGGATGGGGACTTGTGGTTCACCGAGGCCGGGGCCAACGCGATCGGCCGCCTCAGCACCTCGGGCCAAGTGGTGAATGAATTCGCCCTGCCGGCTGGCAGCAATCCCCAGTCGATCGTCTCGGGTCCGGACGGAGCGCTGTGGTTTACCACGTTCGGCACGAACACGGTCGACCGCATCACCATCAATGGCACGATCACCTCGTTTGTGCTGGCGACCGGCAGCCAGCCCACGGCGATCACCACCGGCCCGGACAGCCGACTGTGGTTTGTCGATTCCGGCACGAGCAGCATCGAGCGCATCGCCCCGGCCGGCGTCCTCGCAGGGTTCCCGCTGAGCACCGGCGCGAGTGCCCCGGCGGCCATCACCACGGGCCCGGACGGAGCCTTATGGTTTACCGCGGCGGCCGCTGCCAAGATCGACCGGATTACGACCATGGGCCAACTCAGCGAGTTCACCTTGCCCCGGGGCGATAGTGACGCGGAAGGGATCACCACGGGCCCGGATGGGGCGCTGTGGTTCACCGAATTCGGCACCGACAAGGTTGGCCGCATTACCATCACGGGCGCGATCACCGAGTATGCCCTTCCGGTCGGTAGCGGCCCCAAGGCGATCGTGACCGGCCCGGACGGCGCCCTCTGGTTCACCGAAGCAGGCTCGAACAGGATTGGCCGCATCACGACCGGGGGCGCGGTCAGCGAGTTTGCCCTGGACGCTGGGAGCTTGCCGGAGGGTATCACGGTTGGCCCGGATGGCGCCCTCTGGTTCACCGAAGCGAATGGCGACGCGATTGGCCGGCTCACAACGGCCGGCGTCGTGAGCAAGTTTGCTCTCGCCGCGGGCAGCAACCCGACGTCGATCACGACCAGTCCCTTTGGCACGCTGTGGTTCACGGAGGCGGGTTCCAACAAGATTGGGCGCATCACGACGGCCGGCGCCATCACGGAGTTCAGCATCCCGAGCGCCAACAGCAATCCCGAGGGTATTACCACCGGCCCCGATGGCACCCTGTGGTTCACTGAATTCGGTGCCAACCGCGTCGCCCGCATCACCCCAACCGGCGTCATCACGCAGTTCGCTGGACTGACCGCAACAGCGGCCCCGAGGGAATCACGACAGGTCCCGACGGCAATTTGTGGTTGACCGAGAGCATCGGCAACCTGATCGCTCAAGTGGTTCCCGCGCCGCCGCTCAGCGCCAGCGGTGTCACGTTGCAGGCCACGGTAGGGGCGACGTTCACCGGCGTGATCGCCACGTTTACGACCAGCGACGCGACTGCTTCAGCAGGTAATTTCCAGGTCACGATCAACTGGGGTGATGGGACTCCTCTCGACACGACCAGCAGCAGCGTGACGGGCTCGGGTGGAACCTTCAGCGTGTCCGGAACGCACACCTACGCCGCGTCCGGATCGTTCCCCATCGCCATCACGATCGTGGACCTGAACCTGACCATGACCAGCGTCGGTGGGAGCACGGCAACGGTGACCAGCACCGCCAAGGTGGCGAGCGCCCCCTTGGCCGTGTCCGGCACCGCGATCACGGTGCCTCACGGCGTCCTGGCAAGCAATGTGATCGTCGCCACCTTTACCGATACGGGCGGTGCCAAACCGGTGGGCAGCTACCTGGCGACGATCGATTGGGGGGACCACACCGACGCCACGGTCGGCACGATCAGTATGACCGGGAACATGTTCAGCGTGGAAGGCAATCATACCTACCGCGCTCCAGGAAGGTATACGGTCCAGGTCACCGTGCGCCAGAACGATGGCAGTTCCGACCTGGCGAGCAGCAGCGCGGTCATTGGCAGTGCCAACGAGCGCTTCGTGGCTCAGGCGTTCCGTGACCTGCTGGGCCGCGAGGTTGATCCGTTCGGCCTGGCGAACTTCAGTGCGGCGCTGGACCAGGGGAGTGCCACCACCGAACAGGTGGCCGGGGCTATCGAGGTCAGCCAAGAAGGGCGGACGCGCTCCGTCGATGGACTCTACCATGACCTGCTGGGCAGGGCGGTCGACCCGGTGGGGCTGGCGAACGCGGTGCTGCTCTTGAATGGCGGCGGGACCCTTGCTCAGCTTCAGGCCACCCTGACCAGTTCGCCCGAATACTTCCAGACGCGCGGGGGCGGGACCAACGACGGCTTCTTGCGAGCACTGTTCCAGGACGTCTTGCACCGGCCGATCGATGCCAACACCCAGAGCGTTCTGGGCATGGAATTGGCGAATGGCGTCAGCCGCTACCTGATCAGCCTCGGGGTCTTCGTCAGTACGGAGTTCCGCAACAACCTGATCAACGGCTACTTTCAGCAGTTTCTGAACCGTGCGGCCGATCCCACTGGCCTGGGAGCGTTCCTGACCGTGCTGCAAAGGGGCGGGCGGGAGGAACAGGTGATCGCGTCCATCGTGGGGTCCGCGGAATACTTTGGGCGCGTGTGAGAGTCTGAGCCCGACGCGCTAGCGAGGGACGACGGCTTCCCTCGCTAGCGCGTCGGGCT
>JBGQLF010000288.1:0-9255 GCA_041499985.1 Gemmataceae bacterium | reverse complement strand
GGATCCAGCATCCAGCGGCGCAGATGGCGGACGACCAGGGCACTGGCCGCCGTGCCCCGTGCGTGGCCCGTCTCCAGGAGCCCGTGATCGGCATCGAGATCAGTGACCGCATGAATGCAACAGCTGGCCAGGTGCGGGCGGAACGGCCCATCGAGAAGCTTGTACTGGATCGCCCCACTCTCCAGGCGCGCAATTTGCTTCAGAGCACGGTCGTGGAGCTCAGGCTCAATCTGATAAGGGCCCCATTGCGAGATCTGGTCCCGGTTGCGGTGGGCCAGCTGGAGCGAAGCGTGCAAATCGAGGTTGATTCCCGGTTCCGGGCGTAAGCGGTACATGTGCAGGTCAAAGCTGGCGGCGGTCCAGCTGATGGTGTGGCTCTCGATCTGGTAAGCCTCCAACCCGGGGCCTTCGCCGGTGGCTTTCACAAAGGTGGCGAACGTGTGCGTGTATTTGGGCCGGTTGATTGGCGATCTCTGGGCGCCAAAGACCACCATGAAATAGAGATCCTCGGCCCGCGCTGGACTCGGGAGAAGGACAACGGCAAGACCGAGCGCCCAAGGAAGGAAGCCAAGCAGCCAGCAAGATCGACCGCGGCGCATAGGCTCTCTCGTCACAAGAGGAAGTCAGCGGGTTGTGCCTTCCGTGAAAGGTCTCTCTATCATCCCCAGATTCTCCCGTCCTCTCAAGATCAGTGCCGGGCCGGCGCGGTCCGAGGCGGCAGCGCCTGGCCTGGGGACGACACCTTTGCGCTTGGGAGGGAACGTATCGAGGCGAGCGCCGACTCCGGATTCTCATCGTAGCCACAAGCGTCCTCGCTTGTGAGCTGGAGCAGCCCACAAGCGAGGACGCTTGTGGCTACGTTCCGACAGCAAGTCCCTTGAATCTTGCAGGAGTTTGGTACATTGAGGGCTGCGTTCGATCGAGGTCATGAGGTCGGTTGGCATGCAAGCGCTTCTGGAACGCCTGTTTCATCTGCGCCAGCGGAGCACGACGGTACGCACCGAAGTGCTGGGCGGCGTGACCACGTTCGCAACGATGGCGTACATCATCGTGGTCAACCCGGCCATCTTGAGCTTCGCCGGCATTCCCCGGGGGCCGAGCACGGTCGCAACGATCTTGACGGCGGTGTTCGGCTCACTGCTCATGGGGCTTTACGCCAATCGGCCCCTGGCGGTGGCGCCCTACATGGGCGAGAACGCGTTCATCGCCTTCGGCCTGGCGACGCTGAGCATCGGTTGGGAGCAGCGCTTGGGGGCGGTCTTCGTCAGTGGCATGGCATTCCTGGCGATTACGCTGTTGGGGGTGCGCTCCTGGTTGGCCAACTCGATCTCGCCGAGCCTGAAGCATAGCTTCGCGGTCGGCATCGGCCTGTTCCTGGCGTTTATCGGACTCTATGAGACCGGCATTGTCACCAGCTTTGTCGCCGGCATGCCGGTACCTGCTCTGAAGCTGCTTCCCGATGGCATGATCAGCCCGCCCGATGTGCCGGTGAAAATCGGCGACCTGCGCGAGCCGCCGGTGTTGCTGGCGATCCTGGGTTTCGTGTTGATGACGACGCTCCTCTGCTGGCGGGTCAAGGGCGCGCTGCTGCTCGGAATCGTCGCCACCGCGGCCCTGGGCTATGCGCTGGGGCTGGGACAGGCGCCGCAAGCACTGGTCGCGCTGCCGTTCACCGGGGAGTACGACCTGAGCGTCATCGCCCTGAAGCTGGACATCGCGAGCGTGCTGAAGCTGAGTTTTCTGCCGATTCTGTTGACGCTCTTCTTGATGAGCTTCCTGGACACGCTGGGCACGCTCGTCGGGGTCGGCGCCGCGGGAGATATGCTGGATGCGAAAGGCAATTTCCCGCAGATGGAACGGCCGATGCTGGTCGATGCCCTGGGGTGCATGTTCAGTGCCCTGGTCGGCTCATCGACGAGTGGAGCCTATATTGAGTCGGCGGCCGGCATTCGCGAGGGGGCGCGCACCGGCCTGGCGGCAGTGACGACGGCGGCGTTGTTTGCCCTGGCCCTCTTCGTGCTGCCGCTCGTTGAGCCGTTGCAGCAGCTGCGCTATGCGTATGGCCCCGCGCTGATTGCCGTGGGCGTGCTCATGCTCGGCTCCGTGAGCCAGATCGACTTTACGGACTTGACGGAGGTGGTGCCGGCGTTTTTGACCATCGTGATGATGGTGTTCACGTACAACATCGCCAATGGCCTGACCGCGGGCTTGATCTTGTATCCGTTGATCAAGGTGGCGGCGGGGCGTTGGCGCGAGCTGAATGCCGGCTCGGTCGTGTTGGGATTGGGATGTTTGGTCTATTATGTGTTTGGGTTGCCACATTGAGCGTGTGGGATCTGTTTAGCAACGCTGACGCAATAACTTCCGTGCCCAAGGCGCGTTGTCTGTCGACCCCTGCCGGCTCGCCCGGCAGGTGAAGCAGTTCGCCGGCTAGACCGAAACAGCTTCTCCTCCCCGACGACCCCTGCCGGCTCGCCCGGCAGGTGAAGCAGTTCCCAGGCTCCCAGAGCTGCACGTTCTAGCCGCCGAACTGCTTCACCTGCCGGACGAGCCGGCAGGGGTCGAGGAGGGCGGTGGTTCCGGCTAAACCTTCTTTCGTCAGGTACTTCGCCACTCATGAATCCCTTGCAACAGCCTGACCTGTCCACCTGGCAGCGCCGCCTGCGCGTGGCCCTGGGCCAGGAACCCGGTGACCTGCTCCTAACGGGCGGCCAGGTGGTCAACGTGTTCACGCAGCGCGTCGAGCTGGCCAACGTCGTCATCGCCGACGGCACCATCGCGGGAGTCGGTCCTCACGAATGGCCCGCCCACGAGTGTCTGGCGCTGGCCGGCCAGTTTGTGCTGCCAGGACTGATCGACGCCCACATGCACCTGGAGAGCACGCTGTTGACGCCGGCCGAATTCGCGCGGTTGGTGGTGCCGCATGGGACCGCCGCGGTCGTGGCCGATCCGCATGAGATCGGCAATGTGCTTGGCATCCCCGGCATCGAGCTGCTCGTGGCGGCGAGCGCGGGGTTGCCGCTGGCCTTTCACTTCATGGCTCCCTCCTGCGTGCCGGCAACGCGCTGGGAACATGCCGGCGCGGTGCTGGACGCCGCGGCCATTGAGCAGTTACTGCACACGCCGGGTATCCTCGGTCTAGCGGAGGTGATGGACTTCCCGGCCGTGCTGGTCGGCGACGAGCAGGTGCTGGCGAAAATCCTGGCGGCGCACGGGCGTGGGGTTGCCGTGGATGGCCATGCGCCGGGCGTGCTGGGCCAGGCCCTGATCGCTTATGCCGCGGCCGGCATCCGGTCCGACCACGAATCGAGTACGGCCGACGAAGCGCTCCAGAAGGCGGCGCTGGGGATGCTGGTGCAGGTCCGCGAGGGTTCCAGCGCCCGCAACCTGGATACGCTGCTGCCGCTGTTGGTCGAAGATCGGCTGGGCGACTGGTGCCTATGTACCGACGACATCCATCCCGACGACTTGCGGGCCCACGGCCATCTCGACAGCCGATTGCGCCGCGTGGTGGCCGGCGGCGTGCCGGCGGCACGGGCGGTGCGCCATGCCACGCTGGTCCCGGCGCGGCACTATGGCCTGCGCGATCGTGGGGCGGTGGCACCGGGATATCGCGCTGACCTGATGGTGGTCGAGGACCTGACCGATTTTCGGCCGCAGCGGGTCTTCCACGCCGGCACGCTGGTGGCCCGAGAGGGGCAGTACCTGGCCCAGACCGTAGCGCCGCCGATTCCGCACACGAACACGGTGCACCTGGGGCCGCTCACGGAATCGGCTTTTCAGCTTCCCCTCGCTGGCGAACAGTGCCCGGTTATCGGCATCGTGCCCGGGCAGCTTGTCACGCGGCGGCAGACGTGTCGCGTCCACCGTGTCGAGGGTCGCTGGGCGTTCGATCCCGAGCGTGACGTGGTGTTGATCGCGAGCATCGAACGGCATCGGGCCAGCGGCTGTGTGGGCCTGGGACTGGTGCAAGGATTTGGCCTACGGCGGCACGGTGCCCTTGGCTCCTCGGTGGCGCATGATTCGCACAACCTGATCGTGGCGGGGACCAATCCGCGCGACTTGCTGCTGTGTGTGCGCGCGCTGGAAGAGAGTGGCGGCGGCTGGGTGGTGGCGTCCGGTGGCGCGGTGCGGGCGTGTTTGCCGCTGCCGGTAGCCGGGCTGTTGTCTACGGCCAGCGTGGACGAGGTGTGCCGCGGACTGGAAGAGCTGCACGGTGTCACCCGCCAACTGGGCTGCGGCTTGCCGTATCCGTTCGGGACGCTGTCGTTTCTGGCGCTGCCGGTGATTCCGGAGCTTCGGATTACCGATCAAGGATTGTTCGACGTGGGCCGGCAGCAGTTCGTTCCCTTGTCGTGATGGGGTCGCCGAGCATGCCACGGATAGCCGAGTTCTCGGAACGGGCCTGGAGAAATGGGAATCCGTTCCTATCACGATTTGGGCGAGCCGTGATAGGAACGGAATACCGTTGATCATTCATCGATCCTCATGCCTTGGCCTTGCGGCGCCGCAGCGCCAGAATGCCCGCGATGGGAAGGCCGGCCACGACCAGAGCGATGGTCGAGGGCTCGGGATTAGTGATCTGGGAGAAGGTCTGATCCAGGATGGACAGGGTCGGCCTGCCGGTACCCCCAAGGATCCCGATGTCCTTCGTGACGAACAACGCTGGATGTTTCGAGTCAAAGGTCGTCATGTCGCTGAGCCTCCCGCCAACCGATGTGTCATCATAGATTGTCATCTTGTTACTGTTCAACGAGACGCCGTTCTCGTCGGAGAAGGTTTCCGTGATGGTCAGCGAGCCAGTTTTCCCCATGTCGGACCCGACCACATTGGGATTGCCGAAGAGGTGAGCATCGTGGATTCTCAGTGACGAGCCCGTCACCTCGACCTTGTATGTGAGGGCTGCGTCTGAACTGGTACCTGGATCGGTGGTGAAGAGACCATCGAACTCGATACCACGATTACCATTCCCATCTGTCCCGGCTACCACCATGATATCCGAGGCGAGCGTGATGTGAAAGCCAGTAGGGTGGTAGGTGAACATGCTGAATAACTTATCACCCGACTGGATCGTGGCGCTTGGGATCGTATTGCCCATCGAGTCCACCAGTTGCGATAACAGTTTCGTTTGAATCATGGGGTCTGGTATAAAAACGTCTGCACGAGCAGGCGGGACGCTTCCAACCAGCACAAGGGCCAGAAGGGCCAACCAGGGATTCATCAAAAGTCGCTTTGTCATTGCTGCCTTTCCACTTCATTTGTTCCCGTAGTGCGTTGAGCCCAGGCCACGTGCGTTAGGCTCCAGTACACTCCCGAATTAACAGAATCAGGACAACCGTTGCGCGATCCCAGCTGGCTTTGACGTACCCGTCCCGGTCGCACCGTGGCCAGCTGGATGTGGGCACGACCGCCAAACGCCGAACCGATCTAGCACCTCCTTCCTTTCGCTGCGCAGCTTCCCCAATCCCTAGTGTCCGGTTTGCACGGCGCGCACCGGTAGCGCGGACGCACCAACAACAGGAGGTCGCTTGCTCGCCTTGAAGACGCTGCACGGGGACGGCCAGTTGGGCGCGGCCTCGCGGGAAGCGATCCGGCGTCGGTTCGCGCTCTCAAGAGTGCCCGGTGTCTGTTTTTCGTAGAAATGACCCAGGCCGATAGAACTGTTGCGTCACCCGTGAATGCTCTCGTGAACGGTGAGAGTACTGATGTGAGAACGCAGTTTTCATGCCAATGGCCGAGAATGCTGCTGTTTTCCCCTGGCCGCTCCCGCTGGCCCTCCGATGCGAATGCAGCGTAACCTGTTTTCAGAAAAAGGAGTAACGGCTGAGCCACAATTTCTAGTTTTCCCCGACAGGTTGCTTCGCGCACGGACTCCCACGCCACACCCCGTGGACCACGGTGTATCTGCCTCGTTACAAATGCGTTCTACAGATGCTTCCAAAGATTAACATGGGTGCACATGAATAGGCGTTTTGCTGGCGGCGCTGCTGGGACGGAAGGAGATGTCTACCACGAAAGTCATGAGAAATACGAATAAGGAAGAGGGAAGTCCCTTCGGCAGGCAGGGGCTTGGTGAGAGAGGGGCAAGCGCGGAGGTCGTGCGGAGCGGTTGGCAATCCATGTGTCTTCCAGCTACAGGTAGCGCACCCTGGGGAGGCGATGCCTCCACCCCAGTTCCACCCTGGAACGGTGGGACTTCGCGGTGAGAGGGCTCTGGGAGCAGATTCGGTCCACATGGGACGGAGCCACTTCCTTCGACGCCCGAAACTCGAGCCGTAATTCTCTGCCGGGAGCCAGAATATCTTGCCCTGCCCTCAAGCGCTCATACGCTCCGACAAGCGCCCGCCGATGTCCCCTTTCTTCGCCAGCGCGCAGACGTAGACGACCCTAGATATGTCCCCATGTTTATAAACCGAAACACGTGGAGAGCACGGTGTAAGGAGGGGATTACAGAGCGAGCCGTCGGCCACCTGGAGAACGCTCTATCCAAGCTCCCATCCAGGAAAAAAGTAGAAAAAAGCCGCTCGCTGGTACTCATTTGGCGCAAAGGAATTGCGGCCAGACGAGGGAAACGTTGTCTGTGCCGATCCCCGGTAGAATCGGCGCGAGCCGATCTTGGCATGCGAAATGCTCTCTTTCAAAACCGCTTGCCTGACTCACAAGCATGTTCGCGGGTCCGGTAAGGCGATGCATAGGGCTGGGGTTGACCAACCCTGTGCTGGGACGCTGGTTACTCTGTGTAGATCTCTCGCAGGAGGGACGACGGGGAGTCGACCGTGGAAGGAAGCATCTCTAGGGCGATCGCGGATAGCTTTCACCAGGTTGCCACAATGCCAATCGATCCCTAATGGTCTGCCGAAGCGTGCAGGCTCGGTAGATCCGGAACAGGCTAAGGGGCGACCGAGTACGAGGGCCTTCTTGTCGCCCGGGGAGACTTTTGCAGAGAGGAGGTGCCGTGCGACGACGCGAGGCATTCAAGTACTTGGAATAGGTTAGCAGGGGTTGTTTCATTTGTTTGGAGAAAAAGGAGAGCCAAAGGAGAGGCCTTTAGGAGGGGACACAAGGTAGTGCTGAACAGTGTGTGCGACAGCTTAATAGAAGGGGCTCGGTGGGTTCCTGATCGTGTAGTCGGACACCTACCGGCGATTTCGAGAAATGGAGCATGTGAGATGATGAAAGACGTGAGAAAAGGGTTGGGCCGTTGGCTCGCCATCGCTGCGTTGTCGGCCTCGTTCACCTTGGTTAATGGGGTTTCTGCCTGGGCGGATGCCGTGTTGTTCGACCCCACTGGGACGGGTGCAGGCACTATTTCTAACGTAAACTCGCTTGACGTCCTGCCTGGTAATGCAATCGCCAAGGGCGGGACGAATGCCATGACTGGCGACACAGTGCCCGTCCTGTACCAGGCCAAGGTCGGTAGCGTGCTGAGCGGTACCACGACGGTCGACCTCACCTCGTCACCGGCTTACACTATCACGGCAGTGACGAGCTTTACCGAGCAGGTGACGTCCACCTCGCGGACTATGACGCTGGGCAGTGCGACCTTTGCTCTGGACACCAGCAAGACATACTACGTCAGCCTCTACCAGACGCCGGTAGGGAATAGCGTCAACGAACTGACAGGCACTGGCTATCCGGGTACCAGGTTGATCCTGAAGGCGGAAGTCCTGGCTCCGAATTTCTTGGGTAGCTTTACGGCTGACTTCACCGACATAGAGCTGCTGGACCAATTCATGGGGGATAGCCGGGCCGGCCAGCTGTCGGTCCAGGGCACCGGCAGTACCAAGTTCAATGCCAAGGCCTTCGTAGACGGGACGGATGGCACGTTTGTCGACACCAACTTCTTCCGCAACCCTGGTCTCAAGGAGATCGACCTGAACAAATTCAATACTAGCGAGATAGACTCCTTCGGCTCGGTCGACCCGACTGTGTTGTTCCACCCCTCCCTCAACCCCTTGGATGACTACCCCTCCACCCCGGCAAACTTGGGTAATGTCAACGGTCTGCCCGCGACTTTGGGCGGCACAGGCAGGGACTTCCAGTTTCAAGCGGACGCCAATGGAGGCATCCTCAGCGTTGTGGCTGTGGCGGTTCCCGAGCCGTCCACGCTCGTTCTGTCGCTCCTCGCTGGCGCCAGTTGTGGCCTGGGTCTGATTCGGCGGCGTAGGCAGAAGGTTGTCGTGGGGTAGCTGTCTGCTACCGTGCGGGTTGCTTAGAAAAGAGAAAAGGTGCCATCCATCTTTTCCACCTTGGATAAAGATGGATGGCCCCGTTCTGCATCCCATCCTCTGCGCCCGCTAAACCGCCTACCCCACCTCGATCTCCTCCAGCCTCCCGCGCACCTCCACTCAGTACCTGATGTGACGTACGGGCACCGAATAGCCGTTGTTGTTGACTCGGATGATGCTCCCCCGACCGATCCTCACGCACAGGCGCTCGCACGTCTCCAGACGACCTCCTGGCAAGCCCCGCAGATAGGCCAACTCTTCGGCCACTCGGGGCCTATGCGGCGGTATTTCACGGCGCCCGTACTTCCTGGACCAAACGCCGGTGGTCCTCTCGGCTAGGCTCTGTCTGATAATTGGGTTTTTGGCCGGTCCAGCCTCATGCCCGGCTTGTATTTGCTGGAGAATTTCATCTACTAACGCGATCCGCTCCCTATTATCAGATGGAGCCTAGTAACACTGCGGCTACCACGCAACAGTAAGTCCTGGTCCAACGCCTCCTGGAAACGCCGATGGCTCTGTTCGCAGTCCCAGTTCTCAGGGCCGCTGGCCGGATTGGTCGCCTCCGCCGTGATCGCGTAGTGTGCCAGCAAGGTCCGGTACTTGTCGGTGACCTTCTCCTCCCAGCAGTCCGCATGCACGGCCGGCGTGCTCCGGTCGGTCCAGTGCCGCTACGGCGCTGCGCAGGACTGGCACCAGGTGGCGGTCTTCGGGAAAATCGACGTCAATGTGGCCGAAGTCGGGTCGAGGCGTTGGCCAGGATCGTTGTCGAGCGGGATAAGAGTCTCGCGCTGCCCGCGCTGTTGGCCGAGGACGCAGAGTCGGACGTCTTCGTTACTGCCGGGGTAGCAGTGCACGGTCTGGAGACGGCGATAGATCTTGGCGGCGGTATGCCGCTGCTTGGGCGGGGCGTTCTCGTCGGCGTGCAGGATGGCGTCGATCACTGGCTTGAAGGGATCGACGACCGAGGCAGCGGGCGGCGCTGGTAGGGTTGGGAATCGGGCTGGGCGAGGATCTCATCGATGTTGCG
>JBGQLF010000287.1:0-9255 GCA_041499985.1 Gemmataceae bacterium | reverse complement strand
GTCGTAATCGATCTCCCCCTGGTCGGTACGCGTGCTGTTCAGCTCCCGGCGCACCGATTCCCAAGTGATGCTTTGGGATAGCGGATCGCCCTTCTTCTTCCCCACGACTTGCCTCCGCCGGCTGGAGCCCGCGACAAGAAAAAAGTGGCGGGGTGACCGGCTCCCGCTGGGATCGCCACCCTGCCACTTTCTGTGTTGCCCGCGTTGTTCAGCTTTTCTGGGTGATCAATTTCCCGGGCTGGGGTGCAGCCAACCGGCCCGCCAAATCTCGGATAGGGCGCAGCTTGGCCAGCATCTCCAGCACGCCTGCGAACTCCGGCATCGCCTTGCGTAGCTCTTCCCTCAGCTGAGCAACTTCCGGCGCGTCTTGAGGAGTTTGGGAGGCTGCGCCATTTGGCCAAGCATCCAGACGCACTCCCGGCGGCAGTGTACTGATGGTTCGCATGCGACGCCCTCCTTCACGCGGCCCCAGAGATCCCGAACCGGAGGCTGGTGCAACCCCTCCCCCATGCTTCAGGAATCGGCTGGGGCGGCTGGCACTCCAAACAAGAAAACCGAGCAGTCAGCCGGTTCCTTTCGCGACGGGGCAGTAGGGATGTCCTGGTCCTGCCCCTAGCTTCTGTATTTTACTGTGCGACAGCCAGTCGGCCAAGCAGAACAAAGCCGCGAGGCGCTGCGGCAGGCCCCACCACCCCACCGGGGCAGGGCGAGCGGCGGGGTCGGAACCGAGAAGAGGCGCCCCACGGCACCTGGGACTAGGTCGCCAATCTCGTCCTGCTCCATCCCAACTGTCATCGCTGGGAACTTCACTCCGCTACCCGACCGGCATCCAACTTACTCTATGGCGCTTTCGTCAAGAATGCCTTGGCAAGGGTATCCTTTACCACGGCGCCAAGCGCCGTCAAGTATTTTGGAGAGGAACGTGACGACAGTTTTGATATGTTTTTCTTCCGCAACACCTGGCAACAAAAAGGCGCCTGCCCACGGTGCCAGTGCGAACCCTTTTTCCGGCAAACGCAGAGACATCCGCTGCTTGCGACACCCGTCCCCGGGTTCCCCGGGTTCCGGGTTCCTCTACGCGTTAGGCCACGTTCGGCTTGAAGAACAACGCCTTCACTTCGGTCCTCCAATCCGGATCCTTGATCCACTGATTGAAGTTCAACGTCCAGCTTGCCGCATCGAGGAGGGCCCGAGACGCATAGGTCCCCCGATGCGAAATGCCTCGGTCATCGGTCCAGGCCTCAATATCGAAGTGAGCAATAAGCGCTTGCTTATTGAGCGACGTAATCCGGCGCACCAAGGGCACAAAGTCGCCATCACCCGTGACCAGAACAGCGACGTCATATCGGTCTTGGTGCGCAGAGTCGAGCACATCGATTGCGAGCTGGACATCCACGCCCTTTTGAGCGAGCTGCCATTTGATGTCATCTGGGCCCGCGCCTGGCTTGGCCGTTTCGCTGACGGGAAGGTAGTGGGGAATGATCCCGGCAGTGATCAGCGCCATTTCGAAGTCTCTCTCCTTTTCGAGGTGCTCAGCGTTAGCTACGTTGGTCGTCGTGCGACCATCGTAGTAGTGGGCAGCGACCACTTTGGTCACGTCGGTCGAAGCCTTGGCTTTGCTCGCCACGTACTTCTCAAACAGGCCGTGGAGTTCGGGCAAACTGAACCAGCCACGCTTCTCCTTGTAGCGGAAGTAGATTTGCCCCTGCTTGAAGTAGTTGCCGTCATAGAAGACCATCACTCGCTCAGCATCCACATGCCCCCCCCGCGCCTTGCAGCGCGCAGCTTCAAGGAAATCATCGCTACGGGAAAAAGACACGACGGCCGAGTACAAGTTCAGAGATGCGAGAACGGCCAGGCGAGCCGGGAGCACCACGGTCCCATGGCCGCCCGCGCTGCTGCCAAGTCCGGGCGCGGCGCCGATCGCCCTTTGCTCACAGCATAGTTCAGGATAGCCCATCCAGCAAATTGGCGAGGGAAACGCGCAGCACTTTTGCCATCAGCCGAAGATTGAGGATGGACAAGTTGGGTTCGCCGCACTCGACAGATCCCATGAAGGTGCAATTCAGTCCGAACTCCACATCACTTCACCGAGCCAAGAAAGCGGGCGAAGGCAACCCGAGGATCCAAATCACATGCGGTAGCCCAGCCGGTGAATTCCGTCACGTCCACACGCCGGTTTGCGGTTTCACAGTTGTAGACCCAGCTTTGTGGTTTCCCCAAGCGCTTGCCTAACTCCCGCTGCGTAAGACCAGCCTCTTCCCGCAAGGTTCGCAGGAACGTGGGCAAGCGTTGATAAGGAGGCACATGTTGGGCCTTGGTCGCCATTTGACCCGATTATCGGGTCAGCCATCCTTGACACGAGTTCAGTGTCAGAGCACAATTCCGACAGCAGTTTCCGTCTCACAGGCTCTTGCTTCTCAGGCCGCGCCATGAACCACACACCCAAAGGCAAGTGCCTGAGTTGGTCCGAACTCGCCGTGCTGGCTATGTGGGCTTGGGTGATCATCTTTGGCCTGTGGGCCAACAACTCCACGCTTTGGCAATCGTTAGTGTCGATCACCTTCGGGGCAACAGCACTGCTCCTTGCGCGGTGTTGGCAGTTGACCCTTCGCGGCGATGGGGAGCAACCGGAGCCGCCGCCAGACAAGCCAGACTTGCCTGGGTGAAGCCGCTACACCCACCCAGCGCGAGTAATTGTCTTGCAACTTTCAAAAAGCATTTGTGAATCAGACCGCCACGCCGTGCTATACTGTACAACAGTTCACAAATAGTTGCTTACTCGCTACGCTTGGCAACCGCTCGCACTCTTTTGTGATATGGGAACCCCGTGACAACCAGGCCGGAAAGTACCCGGAATGATGCACCAACAGCGCAGTTCCAGCACAGTTCAGGCACCGAAAGCAGCCGTTTCGGTACCTCCAAGCAGCCGTTGCGGTGGGGGTCTCGGTCGCCATCACGTTAGTCGGTCCTTGAGCCTCTCGGCCTTCCTGGCCATCGAGGACATTCGAGCGGCCGGGGGGGGGAAGACGACCAGGGGGGTTAGTTGCTACGGGCCTTGTGCCGGACGTAGTCGGCGAACGCCTTCGGGTGGCGGATGACATCGCCGTTCCACGTCTCGGGGTACAGACACTGCAACACCCGAACCTGATGCGCGGCCCTGGAGCGCTCGTAGCGGTAGCCGTAGTAACCGATCCGACCCACCGGCACCCGTGTCTTGCACGGACAATGCTCTGCCTCCGCCTTGGTCAATTCCAAGGGACAGACGGCCTGATTGTGGCAGTCGGCGCTTTCGTAGCGGCCGCCAGTAGCATCAGACAGGATGCACAGGGCGATCTTGGTGCGATTGTCGCTCATGGTTGATACTCGCTTGGTATATGAATGGTGAGGTCGAAATGTTTCCTTCCCCATAGGGGGGACGAGCGGAAGGAATCATTTCTCGTCTTGCTTCGGTCGCCAGTAGCAGTAAGGGTCATTTTTCTTGCCCGCGCCAGTCCGTTGCCAGCCGGCTGCTTCCCAGTGCTTCGCCAGGACCTCGTTGAGGCGCTTCGCCTCGGGCGGCGGTTTCTCGGGCCAAAGCTCCTGGAACTCCTTGGCGGACAGGCCGGGCGAGTGGGCCGGAACCAGTGTGCTCAGCACGGCCCAAAGGGTGGAGCTTCCCACGTCCAAGGCGCCTTCCAGCACCACGTAATCGTCAGCGGTTTCGTTTAGCTGGACGACCAGCTTGCTGGGCAGTTGTTGCAATCGGCCACGCACTTTCAGGACACGCCGCCGGTCCTCGAAGTCGTCGCGCTTGTACAAGTGCAACTCCGCTAGCACATCCGGAAAGCCGCGCAGTTCCGTGCCGCCGCGTGGCCCGTTCTTTTCGGCTCCAAAGTGATGGAGCAAGGCGAGCCCGGCTCCGGTGTCACACAACTGGCGGAGCGGCATCAGAGCTGCGGCCTCCTTGGCGTTGTCGTTCTCGTCGGCCAACCACCATAAGTGGCTGAGGGTGTCCCAGACCACCAGAGCCGCGGGTTGTTGTCTTAAGGCTTGCACGGCCTCCGCGATCATCTTTTCCCAATCATGCTGCCTGGGCTTGGTGATGAAGGGCATGGGCAAGACTTCGACATGGTCTCCGAGGCTCAAACGTTGGCGGCGATCCAGCCAGAGATCGGCTGGCTCTTCGCTGACGACGATCACCCGACCGGGATAGACCGTGGCCCCGCACAAGCTGCCACCGGAGGCCATGCGCTGATACAGCAAGCTCAAGAGTGTTGTCTTGCCAGCTTTGGCCTCAGCCGAGAGTAACGTGATTTTCCCGGGCGCCAGAATGCCTTCCCAAACCCAGGTATCTGGGGGCGCGATGCGTCTCAGCTGGCTGATGGGAACGGGCCTCCAAATGGTTCCTTCCGCTTGGGAGGCTTTAGGGAAGGAATCATTTTGGCTGTTGGCGGTGCCTTGGCCGTTGGAACTCGATCGCTGAGCCGATTGCTGTGCAGTGCCTCCTTTGGAAAAGAAGTTACCCTTGTCCCCGAGAGCTTTGGCGATGGTCCTCTGGCCGTACGTCTGCTCACCGCGAAACTCGTCCCACTTGGCGCGCCACAAACTGCTCTGTCGAAACAAGCGGTCGATTCGCTCGCTGTCGGGGCCAGTCCAGAAAGCCACCATTGAACACAGGGCGAGATCGGCCTCGGAGTCCGAGGGGTAACCGGTCGTGTCGCCCGCCCATAGGCGACTGAATTTGTCGCCGTTGTGCGCAGCTCTAGCGCGCTCAAGGATTTGTTCATCGGTGAGCTGGAACTCATTGCCCTGAGTTGGGGCAGGGGCTGGTTTCGGCTTGGGATTGGCCTTTTCCTTCGGGCCGAATAAGCGGGCATGAAGCTGGCTCAATTCCGCTTGCCGCTCCTCAACCGTGGTCGGCGCTCCGGGCAAGAGCATGCCTGTCATCGTGAAGAAGCGCCCAGCGTCGTACAACTCGTAGGGCTTCCGCCTGCGTCCATTTGAGGGCAATTTGCCCTGTACCCAGATTTTGACCCCCGTGCCCGTAGGTGAGACCTCGGTATACGAAGCCAGAGTCGTGATCTCAGCCTGGGCCCAGTCTGCGATAGTGCCGGTGACGGGATCGCGGCAGTCGTCGAGGTCTACACCGGCAAAGGGGTCCGAGGCGGTGAAGACGAAGCCAATGCCGGCTATGCTCTCGGGAGCGTGCTGGTGGTAGAAGGCGAGCGCCTTCTCGAAGGTGCCCCACGTCTTGGTATTCGTGCTGCTGGCATTGTCCCCCATCTTGGGGTTGATCGGCACTTTGGTCCACTTCTTCTTGCGCCTGTCCAGGCAGCGTTCCCAGCGCCACGCGACCCACTGCGGTAGCGCCTTCAATGCCCCGGGAATCCTGTCGGGCAACACCGGTGGCACTTCCGGACAGGCCTCGGCAGATTCGATGGCAGCTTTGGAAAGCTTCGAAGTGGCGCTGCTGTGATTGAGATGTTCTGGAGAATGGTTTATCATAGGGCGATCCGTTGAAGATGTAAGTGCAGCCATTGGCCGGGAGTCCACCCCGGCCAATGGCGTTTCTGGGGAGTGCTTTTCCGCGTTCAGATCCAGATCTTTTGGAACTGCGCCGCCGCCTGCTCGAGAGCGCACTGGCGTGTCGCAGCCGTGCGGGAAAGCGGCGGCTGGGCAGGCAGGTCGGGTGTCTGGCAGGCGATGAAGCGAGCAATCGCCTGGGGTGTAGTCATCCATTTTCCGGCGCATCGCGCCGCTTCCAAGCGGACACGTTGCCCACTTGGGCCGCGTACTCCTTCGGTCACCCACCTTACCAGGCACGAGAGAGTAACAGGACGATTCTTTCGGTACGGCGGAAAGAGCGTGGCGGCGCGGGAAAGGTACAGCCCGTGCCCTTGGGTGATTTCCTTAGTCAGAAGAGTGCTTACCATACGTTACCTCTGCGGTGATGCTCGGTCGTGAACGCTCGACCGTCTTCGCAAGAGGCACTGTATCAAGAGGCATCCAGATATGTCGATCAAGTCAAATCAAGCAGAGTCAAGGCCGAAGTTTCTTGACCTTCTCTTGACTCTCAAAGGTTTTGTCGGGGTGGTGGAAGATCGAGTCCCTGCCGCTCGGCATAACGTCGAGCCACATCCTGGACACCTTGCTTGCTGCTGATTGATCGCCAGCCGTTCTGCCGAAAACAGCCTTGCAATTCGGTGACAATCTTCTTGTATGGCACTCCCTCGCAGCATCGCTCGTAAATCCACTTATCGCGAGCTTCCTGTTTCTGGTCGCGGCGGACCCGGTGGGCGAGCGTTGGCGCAGGGGGGACTGATCCATCCCCCGCAGGGAGATGAGTTGAAACTGTATCCAGCAACCTGTGCCCGGCCCGCTCCAGCCCCTCGAATAGCATCACTGGGAGGAACGGAATGACCGTCCCTTTCGCTGGGCCACTGGCCCACCACGCTTCCGAGTCGTCCATCGAACCAGGGCCGCCCAGGTCGTCTCTCCAGCCGTAATGCTGCAAGATCAAATCGAAGCTGGTGAGGACACCGAGCAGTTCTTTGCGCCCGGGACCGAGTTTGTCGGGTGCCGCGCGGACCAGTCGAAGAAGACGGCCGAGGCGGCACACCTTGTCCGCTAACAACGCGCTGGTGATCTCGAATCGCGCCCTGGTAGGCAGCTCGTCGATGTAGGAGATCCCACTCAAGACATCTGGATGAGCCTGTGTGCGGAACTGCAAGGCGAATGCACGCACCAACTCCACACAGCAAGCGGCAAGGGTGGCGCATCCTTCGGGGGAAATGGACATCCTGTCACCTCTGACACCGGGCTGGTCCAGGCAGGCGTGCGGAAGGTGAGAGCGAACCACAAACCACATCCCCTGTCCGGACCGCTTGGCAGGGGACCAGCCGGCCATCCTGATGGTGCGTGGTATCCTACCCAAGCACCGGGCCCTGCTGCTAGCCGAGGCGGGCCATGACGGCGAATAGCTGGCTCGGCTGCCACAGCGTAGCCAAGGCGGTACCGAGCAAACATGGCCCTGTCCTTTCGTCACGCCTGGGTTGCCAACTCTGCGACAGCGGCCCGAATCCCTCGGGCCACATCGGTAAAGGCTTCGTCCCGGTTTTTCCATTTGGTCACGGGGAGGGCATCCTTAGGCAGGGCTTGAAGCTTGCCGAACAGGGCTTTGTGCCAATCACAGGGCCGGAGGATGACTGGGATGACGCGGGCCTCTCCCGCATCGTGGCGTTCCATCGCCCGCTTCATTTCCACGTCATAGCAGTAGCGCGAGGCGAGGAAGTCGGCACTGACGAGCAGCAGGATGATGTGGGCGGCGTTCAAGTGCTGGTCGATCTGGCCTTCCCATTCAGTGCCGGCCCCGATCTTGCGGTCATGCCAGCCCGTGATCAGGCCTTGATGTTTGAGTAGGCTGAGATGCTGCTCCAGCTGGTTACGGAGCTTTTCGTCCTTGTGAGAGTAGGAAGAGAAGATTTCGACGGGTGTTCTTGACGGCCCTTGGGCAAAGCCCTCAGCTGGCGCGCCGGCTGACGCTTGCGGTGTTGACTGGCTAGTCGTTGGCACCGCAACGGCGGGTTGCTCCGACATGGACGGCGGAGCGCTACCGACAACCAGCTGGGGGTTGTATTGTCGGAGCAACTCCAGGTCATAAGCCATGTTCTTCGACATGCTTCGGGCGTTCGCACGATGTGAATTGCACGGACTCTCCCGTGGTGTGGCCGTGGCCAATCCGACGCACTCTCGCAGGTATGATTGCCATTGTTTCACGGCTTCCCGCGATGCGACGTTGGGAAACACACTACTGCGCCAATTTCGAGCCAGCTCTATGGGTAACCAGTAGTCCCAGGGAAAACCCAACGCAACGAGGCCAGCCTGCTGAAAGTCGAGCGCTTCTCGCCTGGCGTCCTCCCGTGCCTTCTTGGTGTCACGATTTCCTACCAGGGAGAACTCGTGGGGATAGTCCGGAAGGAGATCATGTTCGTGGTCGGGCGTCATCTCAGCTTGTTCCAAAGACGTAGGCCCGGAATGTGTTTGAGCCGGGTCTCCCGGCGTAGATGTGAGACGAAAAGGGGCGTGAACGCGGACGATCGCAACGGGAATGGCCTCCGGGTCCGCCGTTGCGACAGGCATAATCAGTTTGCCCGTGTCATCTGGCTGAGTATCGTTAACCGTGCGGCAGCGCCGGCAGTAATACACGCCGGCGCCGAGATGCTGGGATTCCGCTCCGCAATGGGAGCAGGTCAAGGCGGAAGCAAATTCTCCGAAGTCGCCAGCAGACGAGGCCGCGGGGATGCTCGAAGGTGGGGTTCCTTCCCTTTGCTCTCGGCCTTCAGCCTGTTGCACAAGGACATCGACCACCGCGTTCAAGGTCATGTCATCGGCCTTGGTAACTCCGACGCCGAGTCGGGCGCATAACCTGCCACGTAGTTTGCGGACGTTCTGTGCGGTAAGGCCGGTGCCCCATTCGGCATCGCAAAGTGCTTCCAGCCGGTCGATGTGAGGCATGCGTTCCCGGTCGGGAACGAACTTGAAGGCGGCCGCCTGAAGGTGCCACCAAGGGGCCTCGGCGGGTGACTCGCTTTCTTTTCTTTGGGCCGTGCGGAGGTTTGCCTGGTAGGCGTGCTCGCAACCCTCCAATTCGCGGATCAATTGCCCCAACGTGTAGCGAGGAACCTGAGCTGGAGGTTCTTGGTCGGTCATACTTCATCCTCAAGCCGGGCTGGCCGGGGGAGGGGGTGCGTGAGGATGAGTGACCGTACCCACCCGCCCCGGTCGTCGAATCACAGCGGTTGCGCAACCGCCGCGGTCGTCCCGTTGCTTGGATTCTACCCACAAGCCGGCCGAAGCTGTTAGCTCAGTCGCGCGATGACCTCAGCCGCCTTGTTCACGTAGATCAAGGGGAATTGAATTTCGCTCTTCCGGCAAAAACCGGGATAGACGTAGGCACGTGTGTGCGTTTGCATAGCGTGCCTGCACGCATGTGCGTACGAGGCCCGCCTGTTAGTCCTCTCACCTGGCTAGCACCGTCTGCTCTTCACCAGGGGTCTTTTCATCCCAGCACCACGCGCACCTCGTGCTTCCGCCCATCGTCCACCAACTCGATGGCCCCGTGCGCTAACGCCTGCCCATCCACCGTCACACTCTGCACTCCACGTTCCACGCCCTTGGGGTTCTCCACCGTGATGTGATAGGTCGCCGTGCGATAGCGATACGTCAGCTCGTACCGGGGCCAGCCCGACGCGATGCACGGCTCGATCCGCAGCG
>JBGQLF010000286.1:0-9262 GCA_041499985.1 Gemmataceae bacterium | reverse complement strand
GCCGCCGAACGTGCGTACTTGCCGCGCGAGCTAACGGCCGAGCGGGTGCTGAACAAACTGCGGTTTTTCTGGAGCAGCCCGCACGGGCCGGAGCCAGACGCCACTGGCTACAAGGGGCTCTATTACCACTTCCTCGATATGAAAACCGGGCGGCGCGTCTGGAATTGCGAGCTATCGACCGTCGACTCGGCGTTCCTGCTCGCGGGCGCGCTGGCGGCCGCCACCTATTTCGACCGCGACACGGAGGATGAGCACGAGATCCGTAGCCTCGCCGATGCCCTCTATCGCCGCGCGGACTGGCGCTGGGCCCTGAACGACGGGGCGACGGTGACGCACGGCTGGAAGCCGGAAACCGGTTTTTTGCCCTACCGGTGGAAGGGCTACGATGAGGCGCTGCTCCTCTATGTGCTCGGCCTGGGCTCGCCGACGTACCCGCTGCCCGAGGAGAGTTACGCCGCCTGGGCTTCCACCTACGAATGGAAAACGATTTATGGCCACGAATACCTCTACTCCGGGCCGCTGTTTACGCACCAGCTGTCACACCTCTGGATTGATTTCCGCGGTATCCAGGACGCCTTCATGTGCGACCGGGGGACTGACTACTTCGAGAACAGCCGTCGGGCCACCTACGTCCACCAGCAATACGCGATCCGTAACCTGCTCGAGTTCGAGGGGTACAACGAGCTGTGCTGGGGGATCACGGCCAGCGACGGCCCTGGCTGGACCGTGCGCAAGGTCAAGGGCATCGAGCGGCGTTTCTTCGACTACATCGCGCGCGGCGCGCCCTACGGTCCCGACGACGGCACCATCGCCCCCTGGGCCGTAGTCGCCTCCCTGCCGTTCGCCCCAGAGATTGTGCTGCCGACCATCAAGAATTTTGCGCAGATGGACCTGGGCATGCTCGATCCCTACGGATTCAAGGCAACGTTTAACCGCACGTTTCCGGTGGAGGGGAAGGAACACGGCTGGGTGTCGCCCTGGCACTTCGGCATCGACCAGGGGCCGATCATCCTGATGATCGAGAACTACCGGACCGGTCTGCTCTGGCGGCTGATGCAGCGCTCCCCCTACATCATCACGGGGTTGCGCCGGGCGGGGTTCAAGCACGGCTGGTTATGACTGCCGGCCGGGGGCCGCGCAGCAGGTCCACCAACATGCCATCCATGGCCGCCTGCACGGGGGGTGAGCTGAGTGCCGGCGTACTGCTGCCGCAGGCCGTCGTTGTTGTGGAGGTCCTGGGGGTGGACGCCGCGTACTACGGCCAAAGCGGTCGTCGAAGCATTGGAGGGCTGCATGACGAAGTTCCTTTGACACTCACTGCGGAGGAGAGGGTATTTCTGTCGCGCCTGCTGGAATCGGCACTGCGTGAGGCGGGTAAACCGACATCCCCACCATTGAGATGAAGATTCATCAACTCAGCGCGGAGGAGGCTCTCCAGAGCCTTCACAGTGGGCCAACCGGACTTTCTGGCGCGGAGGCCGAACACCGCTCGCGCGAGTTCGGACCCAACCGGGTGGAACGGGTCCGGGGTACGCCGTGGTTGGTGCGCTTCCTGAAGGGGTTCAGCCATTTCTTCGCCCTAATCCTCTGGGTCGCCGCCGGGCTGGCCTTCCTCGCCGAGTGGCAAGACCCCGGGGCCGGCATGGCCACGCTTGGTTTTGCCATCCTGGGCGTGATCCTGGTCAACGGCCTCTTCTCTTTCTGGCAGGAGTACCGTGCCGAACAGGCCATGGCCGCTCTACAGAAGCTCCTGCCCCATGAAGTGAAGGTGCTCCGTGACGCAAAGGTAAAGCAGGTCCCGGCCGAGGAGTTGGTGCCCGGAGACGTAATCCTGCTGGACGACGGGGATGACATCCCGGCCGACTGCCGGCTGATCGAGGCCTTTGGTGTCCGCGTGAACAACGCCACGGTGACGGGGGAGTCCGTGCCGCAGACCCGGGACGAGCGCCCCAGCGAGGAAGAGGAACTGATCCACAGCCGCAATGTTCTTCTGGCGGGCACGTCCCTCGTCGCCGGCCAGGCCCGAGCCTTGGTCTTCGCCACGGGCATGCACACCGAGTTCGGCAAGATCGCCCATCTGACCCAGGACACGCGAGAGATGCTATCGCCCTTGCAAATGGAGATTCAGCGCCTGAGCCGGCTAGTGGCCCTTCTCTCGATGGCACTTGGGGCGATCTTTTTCTTGATCGGCCAGACGCTGGGGCTTTCCTTCTGGGCCAACTTCCTGTTCGCGATCGGCATCATCGTCGCCAATGTTCCCGAGGGGCTGCTACCGACCGTGACGCTGGCCCTGGCCATGGGCTCGCAGCGCATGGCCAAGAAGCACGCCCTCATCCGCCACCTCCCCTCGGTGGAGACTCTGGGCTCGGCGACCGTCATCTGCACCGACAAGACCGGCACGCTGACCCAGAACCGCATGGCGGTGAAAAAGCTCCTCCTGGCGCTCCGACTCCACGACCCCGCGGAAGCCGGCCATCTGTCAGGCCTGGCAGCGGCACACCGGCCTTTTTTCGAGGCGGCCTACCTGTGCCACACGCTGAAAGAGGTCGAAGAGAAGGGGCAGCGAGCTGTCCTGGGAGATCCGATGGAGGTCGCCCTGGTGCAAATGGCGCGGGAGGTTCTGACGCCTCCCGTTGACTATCCCCGAGTCGATGAGGTCCCCTTCGATTCGGACCGACGACGACTTTCCACGCTCCACCGAATTCCTGAGGGACTATGCCTGTACTCCAAGGGGGCGCTGGAAGCGCTTCTCCCGTTGTGCAGCCAGGTCCTCCTGGAAGGACAGGTACACCTCCTCAATGCAGAGTTGCAAAAGGAGTTCTTGCTGGCCCAGGAAGTTCTGGCAGCGGAAGGATTGCGCGTTCTGGCGGTTGCCTACCGCAGCGTCGCCGAGGAATACGACCATGACCGCCTGGAGGAAGACCTGATCCTGGCAGGACTGGTGGGCTTGGAAGATCCGCCCCGCCCGGAGGTATCCGCGGCTATCGCCAAGTGCCAAGACGCAGGCATCAAGGTGATCATGGTCACAGGGGATCACCCGCACACGGCTCGGGCCGTCGCCAAGCAGATTGGCCTCCTCACGGGCGACAACCCAGTGGTCATCGCGGGGGACAAGCTGCGGCGGATGTCGCAGACCCAACTCCAGCTGGCCCTGGACGCGCCGGAACTCCTGTTCGCTCGTGTTACTGCCGATCAGAAGATGCGCATCGTCCTGGCCCTAAAGGCGAAGGGGCACGTCGTGGCGGTCACGGGCGACGGGGTGAACGACGCGCCGGCCTTGCGGCAAGCGGACATCGGCATCGCCATGGGCCAGACGGGCACGGACGTGGCCCGCGAGGCGGCGGACATGGTGCTCCTGGATGACAACTTCGCCAGCATCGTCGCGGCCGTCGAGGAGGGGCGGGCGGTGTTCGCCAACATCCGCAAGTTCCTCACCTACATCTTGACCTCCAACGTCTCGGAGCTGGTGCCCTACCTCGCCTTCGTCCTGTTCAAAATCCCCCTGGCGCTCACCATCATTCAGATCTTGGCCGTGGACCTGGGAACGGACATGGTGCCCGCCCTGGCCCTGGGGACCGAGAAGCCGGAGCCGGGGACAATGCAAAAACAGCCCCGTCCTCGCACGGAGCGACTGATTGACTGGCCCCTGCTGGTGCGATCTTACCTATTCCTGGGACCCCTGGAAGCGGTAGCCGCGATGGCCGCCTTCTTCTTCGTCCTCAGGGGCGGGGGGTGGGGCTATGGGCAGCTCCTGGCGTCGAACGATCCCCTGTACTTGCGGGCCACCACGGCCTGCCTCAGCGCCATCATCGTCACGCAGGTAGCGAACGTCTCCCTCTGCCGCAGCGAGCGCGCGTCGGCGTTCTCGTTCGGCTTGTTCAGCAACCGTCTGATTTGGGCAGGGATCGTCACAGAGTTGGTGCTGATCCTGCTGATTGACTATACCCCGCTGGGTAACCGGCTCTTCAGTACAGCCCCCATCGCCAGCGGTGTTTGGTTGTTGGCCATCCCCTTCGCCGTAGGCATGCTGGCCCTGGAGGAATCGCGCAAGTGGGTGGTGAGGCGAAGGCTGGCCAAGAAAGAAAAAGGGACCGTTCGGCACGACCGGCCTCATTATCCTGGCACCCAGGCCTCGGAGGTATGAAAGGGGAACGCCGATGAACGCGGCGCAGCGGCTCTACGAACAGTACCAAAAGGACCTGAAGCATCTGCAGGAGACCTGCCCCCACGAACAGCTCACGGATTGGATGGAGGAGTGGTGGGCACCCGGTCACAGCACGGAAAGAGAAGTTCGCGCCTGTACCAATTGCGACAAGGTTCTGCAAGCGCGGAGGAAGTGCCACGGGTGTTCGGGATTGTTCTCGGAAGATGAACTCAAACAAGGAGACGGCCATATCACTCCAGTGGGCAGTTGGTATTGTGACGTTTGTCACCAGAAAGCAGCATCGAAAGCAGGACGCAGCCAGGAGCAGAGCCAGTAATCCCTTCTTGGCGATCCACTATAGGGGTCCACCTCAAACACCACCGACCCAGAAACGTCGATTTTCTTCACGGCCAGGAAGAAAACGCACGGAGTCTCGATGAATCAGAGGTCCTCGGTCCCTGCCAGTCCACCTCTCCAGCGACTTCCTCGCAACGTCAAGGTCGTGGGCGGGGCCAGCCTTCTGCCTGACTCTCCTCCAGGCCATATTTTGTAATGAACCGATAGAGGGCGCGGCGGTGGATCCCCAGGAGCTTCGCGGCAAGGACTTTGTTCCACTTGGCCTGCTGCAGCGCCGCCTGAACGGCTCGACGTTCCATCTCGCGCAGGTTGAGCGGGCCGGGGCTGGCAACCTCGGTCAGGGGCAGTGCCATGTGTATCGTTTCGGGCAGGTCGTCCAGCGTGATGAGGTTGTCTTCAGCCAGGATCTGAGCGCGTTCCAGCACGTTCGCCAGCTCACGGATGTTCCCGGGCCACTCATAGTTCAGCAGCGCCTGCATGGCCTCAGGTTGCACTTGGCGACGTACTTTCCCAAGCTGGCGGGTGGTCAAGAAGTGCTCGACCAGCGCGGGGATGTCCTGGCGGCGTTCGCGCAGTGGCGGGAGTTCAATGCTGATCACGTTGAGGCGGTAAAAGAGATCCTCCCGGAAGCGACCTGCCTTCTGCTCTTCTTCCAGCGGCTTGTTCGTGGCCGCGATCACCCGCACATCGGCGTGACACTCCTTGATGCCGCCTACCCGCCGGTAGTAGCCGTCTTCCAGCACGCGCAGCAGCTTCGCCTGCAAAGCAGGAGACATCTCGGCGATCTCGTCGATGAACAGGCTGCCGCCTTCGGCCACTTCGATAAGCCCAGGCTTGGCTTGCTGCGCTCCCGTAAAGGCGCCCTTTTCGTGGCCGAACAGTTCACTTTCCAGCAAGGTTTCTTGCAGGGCAGCGCAGTTCACGGTGATCAGGGGTCGGTCGCGGCGCTGGCTGTTGAAGTGAACGGCCCGGGCGACCAGCTCCTTGCCGGTGCCGCTCGGGCCGCGGACCAGAATCGTGACATCCGTCGGAGCGACCTTCTCGATCAGCTGCACGACGCGCTGCATGGCCGGGCCCGACCCGATCATTTGGTAGCGCGGCGACTCGTAGCTGAGTTGTTCGACGTACCGCCGCAGCCGCACGTTTTCCATGCGCAGCCGCCGCATGTCCATCGCGCGGGTCAGGATGGGCAGCATGGTCCGCAAGTTGAAGGGTTTAGGCAGGTAATCGAAGGCACCTACCTTCATCGCTTCGACGGCGGTCGGAATCGTCCCTTGCCCCGTCATGATGATGCCGACCAGGTTTGAGTCGATCTCCAGCGCCTTCTGGAGTAGCTGGATACCGTTCATCCCTGGCATCATCAGGTCGCTCAAGAGCAGGTCGAAATCCTGTTTCGTCAACGCCTGGAGCCCCTCCGCGCCGGTGGTCGCTCCCACCGTCTCATAACCCTCTTCGGCCAGGGTCTCGCACAGGGCGTTTTTCAGCTCTACCTCATCGTCCACGATCAGCAGGCGGCCCTGCTTTGTTTTGGCCATGGTCTGCTCCTTCCTCGATCTCTTCCCCTCGGTCAGTTCACGAGACCCTCGCCACGGAGAGGGGCCACGTTGGCGCCATTCTTAACGGGCAGCACGATGCGCACGGTCGTCCCCTTGCCCACTTCGCTGAGGATCTGGATGGTGCCGTGGCGCTCGTGCACGACACGGCGGCAAATCGCCAGCCCCAGCCCTGTCCCTCTCCCTTCTTCCTTCGTGGTGAAGAAGGGCTCCATGACGTTGGCCAAGTGCTCGGCCGGGATGCCGACGCCGCTGTCCGAGAACTCGATTCGCACGGCGGGCGCTCCAGTTTCTCCTTTGGCGGGTGCGGTGCGCAGGGTCAAGGTACCGCTCTGGGACATGGCATCGCTGGCGTTGGTGAGCAGGTTCAAGAAGACTTGCCGCAGCTTCTGGCGGTCGGCATAGATGGTCGGCGTGTCCGGGGCGAACTCCTGCACGACGGTGACCTGCCGCTGGTGGAGGAGATGGTGAATGAGTTCCACGGCCTTGGTCAGTTCCTGGCGCACGTCCACCGTCGAGATCTGCTCCTGGCCCCGGCGGGTAAACTGTAGCAGGTTGGCCACCAGATCGCCCATCCGTTTTGTCTCTTGCGCGATGATCTCCAGGGCCCGTCGCCTCGGGTCGTCAGCAGGCGTGTGCGCCAGAACGGACTCGACGCGCAAACTCACCGTGGCCAGGGGGGTGTTCAGCTCGTGGGCGATGCTGGCTGCTAGTTCCCCCACGCTGGCCAGTTTCGCCGCCTGCCAGAGTTGCTGCGTCATCGCTCGGACCTCGTCGTTTGTCGCCTGCAACTCAGCCACGGTTTTCTCCAGCTGCTCCTTATTCTCTCGGAGAGCTTGCTCGGTTCGTTTCTGCTCGGTGATATCGCGGAAGACACCCACGAAGAACCGCCCATTTCCGACTTGGACTTCGGCCAGAGACAGATACTTGGGGAAGGTTGTGCCATCCTTCCGCAATCCAAGCACTTCGCGACCGATCCCAATGATGTTTTTCTCCCCGGTGGCCAGATACCGAGCCAGATAACCGTCATGCTTTTCCCGATCAGGCGACGGCATCAGTACCGAGACGTTCTTGCCGATCACCTCCTTGGCAGGGTAGCCGTAGATCCGTTCGGCGGCGGGGTTCATCATCTGGATGATGCCCCTCTCGTCGATCGTCAGGATTCCCTCGACGGCAGTCTCCAGGATGGCCTGCATCCGCGCCAGGCTTTCGGCCAGTGCTTCCTCCGCCCGTTTGCGAGCGGTGAGCTCACTCACCGAGCCGCCGACTCGGTTTCGAAGAAGCGACCAGGTCACTCCGGCCACAGCGAGCAACGCCAGCGTGCTCATCCAGCCGGTAGGCGACCTGCCTCCGCCGTCCGCAAAGGCAACCACGGCGACAATCCCCAGAAGGGATAGTGCCGCCATAAGCGCCAGGTAGATCTTCCTTCCAGGTGTGTCGCGCATGGAAGCATCGTACTCGTGGTGAGGACTTCAAGGGAGACGCTCTCAACCGGCTTGTCCAGGGCCTCGATGCGGTCTCGCGCCCTGGCCCGACCCTTGCGGCATTGTACCAAGAGGACGAGCGGGCGGGCAAAAGCTCTGTCAAACGGATGTTTGAGCGGTACCGCACACGGGAACCAGAACCGGCCGCCAGAAGGAACGAGTGTGGGACCACCCCTAGCGAGAGTGCAATCCCCTGGCGCCCCAAAAGCGTGTGTCGAGCTTCTTCCCTCAAACCGGCCTCGGCATGGAACTTGCTCATCCCCGCCTTATGGAACAGGGAAAGGCGATGGAAGAGGGAAAGGCGATGAAGCGCATCTGTGCTTGGTGTGGTCGGGAGCTGGACCAGGCAGAACGCCGTGAAGACGACCAGGTAACGCACGGTGTCTGCCCGACATGCCGAAGCAGGTTTTTCGCATCCCAAGGGGCGAAAGAAGTCGATTCTGGGTCCCCCCAGAAATACGTGGAAGATGACGCTGGGAGTCCCGAAGGACACGTGCCCACGGAATGAGTTTCCGACCGGGCAGCACCAACTCCCTGAGTCGAAAGGAGACCCACATGACCAGGCAAACCTATCCGGAATACCACAGCCGCCTGCGGAACCTCCTCGGCAAGCTGGGCAAGGAGCTGCAAGGGCCGATGGCCGGATTTGGCCAGCTCCATAAGGCGGCGCTCGCCGACGGCGCGCTGAGTATGCAAGTCAAGGAACTCATCGCTCTGGCCATTGCCGTCAACGCCCGGTGCGAAGGCTGCATCGCCTTTCACACTCATGACGCCCTTCGCGCCGGTGCCGGCCGTCCGGAGATCCTGGAGGCGCTCGGTGTTGCCGTCCTGATGGGCGGCGGCCCGTCGGCAATGTACGCCTGCGAGGCCCTGGAAGCGCTAGAGCAGTTCCAGGCTGCTCCTGCGGCGAAGTCCTGATCCGGAGTCCGGCAAGACCATCCGGATGAGCGGAGGACAACGGGTCTCTCTGCTCACCCAGGAGTATCTCAAAGGCCTTGGGAAACCACCGCGGGCGGCGCTCCGGATTACTCCCACAGGAACCAGCGGCGTTTGACGTGCGGCCCGTAGGTCAGCCCGAATTGGCTGATGGCGACGTCGGTGACGGAGCGGACGGCCTCCTCGGCCGAGTCGGTCACGAGGAGCCGCTCGTAGTCGGCCGCGTCGATCGTCCTTTCCGCAAGGAACCGGGCGCTCAGGAAGTCAAGCAGCGGCCTCCAGAACTCCCGGCCCATGAGGACCAGGGGGAACTGGTCGATCTTCCCGGTCTGCATCAGGGTGGCCACCTCGAAGATCTCGTCCAGCGTGCCGAAGCCCCCGGGCAGGGCGATGAAGGCGTAGGAATACTTCACCAACATCAGCTTGCGCACGAAAAAGTGGCGGAAGGTGACCCAGCGGTCGAGGTAGCGGTTGGGCCGCTGCTCCTCGGGCAGCTCGATGTTGCAGCCGACCGAGTAGCCACCAGCCTCTTTGGCCCCGCGGTTGGCCGCCTCCATGATCCCGGGGCCGCCGCCGGTCATCACCGTGAACCCGGCGCGAGACAGCCGGGCACCGACCTCCTGCGCCAGCCGATAGTAAAGATGGCCTTCCTGGAACCGGGCCGAGCCGAACACGGTCACGCAGGGACCCACAAAGTGGAGCGCCCGGAAGCCGCGCATCAGCTCGCAGAAGATGCGCATGGCCTTGGCCAGCTCGAACCCGCGGGGTTGGGGCCCCTGGAGGAAGCG
>JBGQLF010000285.1:0-9288 GCA_041499985.1 Gemmataceae bacterium | reverse complement strand
GCCTGGGCGCTTCTCGACGCCTGGCGCGAGAAGGCGGCGTGGCCGCGCCGCGCCTGCTTGCTCTTTAGCTATGGTCTCTTGCTGCTCGACCAGACGTCGAACTGGTTCCCGAACGGACGACAGATTCGCGATTGGGGGCTCCAGCCGTTCGCCGCCCTGGTCTTCTTGGGATATCTCTTGGTCCTCACCCTGTGGAGCTTCTGCCGGCCTCCCGCGCCGGTCGAGGAGCCAGGTGGAACGTGGAGCGCGGCAAAGGCGGCCTGAATCACCATCAGGAGAGGAGGCGCGACGATGCGAAGCATGGGACGGGCTTTGGAGCTGCTGGTCGTGATAGGGCTCGGTGTCGGGTTGCCCGAAAGTTCCCGGCTGGAAGCGTCCGGTTTGGTCCCAGGCGAGCCGGGTCCTGGAGTCGTCTTCGTGGTTGACGGCGTCGGAGGTTTTGAGCTCCTGGGCAGCTCCGCTCAGAAGGCCCTGCCTCGGGGCGGTGTCCGCCATGAGATTCGCGAATTCGTCTGGACCCACGGTTGGGGGCAGATCTTCAAGGACTTGCAGGATACTCCCCATCTGTTGCGCAAAGCTGAGGAATTGGCCGCGGAGGTCCGCCTCGTCAAGGCCCAACAACCCGAACGGCCAGTCTATCTGTTGGCCAAGAGCGGCGGGACCGCCCTGGTGCTCGCCGCCGCCGAGCAGTTGCCTCCCCAGACGGTGGAACGCATTATTGTGTTGTCCGCCGCCGTGTCGCGCGCCTATGACTTGTCCGGCGCTTTCCGCGCTACCAAGGGCGAGATTGTGTCGTTTTTTTCCCCCCACGACCAGTTCATTTTGGGCTGGGGAACGCGCCGGTTCGGCACCGCCGACCGGGTTCATGGTCCCAGTGCTGGCTTGCAGGGCTTCATCATCCCAAGCAGCCTGGCCGAAGCCGACCGCGGTTGTTATCAGCGCTTGGTGCAGATCCCCTGGAACCCAGCCATGATCCTCGAAGGCCACCCCGGCAATCATGTCGGCACCAGCATGCCGGCGTTCTTGGCCAAGGAAGTCGCTCCCTGGCTCAAGCCCTGAGGTGTTTTGCAGGCTTGCCCGGAACGCCTGTCTTCTTACTTGGAGGAAAGGTCAGCCGTTTGGTAAGATGACAGCGCGCCATTGCATGGGAATCTGTCTTGCACCAGGGGCCGGACACCGTGAGCCACGATGCCAAACTGCCTGACGTACAGGTCACCACCAAAGCTAAACCCCGGGAGGAAACGCGCACCCGTCGCGTGCCGCCCTATCACGTCATCCTCGAAAATGACGATTACCACTCCTTCGACTTCGTGATCGAAGTGTTGTGCAAAGTCCTCGGCTGCCCCCTGGAGCGGGCCTACCAGTTCGCGCTGCAAGCCCACACCACGGGTCGGGCGATCATCTGGACGGGGACCAAGGAAGTCGCGGAGCTGAAGGTCGACCAGATCACCACCTTTTGCGAAATCCGCGCCTCGGACCAGGCCCAACTGGGGCCCCTGGGTTGTACCATAGAGCCGGCACCCGGAGGCTAAGCGCGGACCCCGGAACGACTTTCCCGCTGCGTGCAGATCCTGCTCTCCCTATTCCATCCCTGCGGAGGCTCCCCATGACCCTCGAACCCCTGGCAATCGGCGTGTGCAGCTGGTCGCTGCAAGTCAAAAGTGTTGCCGAGCTGAAACGGCTTCTGGAACATCTCGGCATCGATGTCGTGCAGATCGCTTGTGGGGATCCGCACCATGCTGCCTGGGAGGAGGGCGACCGCTTGCCTGAGGTCGCTCGCACGGGCGGCTTCCGGATGACCGGCGCCATGCTGGGCTTTCCCGGGGAGGATTACACCACGCCGCAGTCCATTCAGCGTACGGGTGGTTTCGGCAACCCGGCGACGCGAGCCGAGCGTCTCGATCGGTTCCGGTGGGCCCTGGAGCGTACGCGCGCCCTGGGCCTCAGCGACCTGATGCTGCACGCCGGGTTCATTCCGGAGCCCGGCCAACCGGACCGCAAACCGTTCCTGGATACGCTGGCCAAAGTCAGTGAGCTGGCCAAGGCCAAGAATATCAGCATCGGCTTCGAGACCGGCCAGGAGACGGCGGATCTGCTGCGGCTCACCCTGGACGAGCTGAAATGTCCCAACCTGAAGGTCAATTACGACCCCGCCAACATGCTCTTGTACGACAAAGGCGATCCGCTGCGGGCGGTCGAGATCCTCGGACCGGACATTCGCAGTGTCCATGTCAAGGACGCGAATCGGCCGACGACGCCGGGGACCTGGGGAGACGAAGTGCCGCTCGGCCAAGGGCAGGTGAACATTCGCCAGTTCGTCAAGACCTTGCAAAAGGTTGGCTATCGCGGCGCGCTGTGCATCGAGCGGGAAGTGGGTAATCAGGAGCAGCGGTTGGCGGATGTCGCACATGGCATCCGCTACCTGCGGCAGTGCCTCGCGGAATAACGGATTCGATACCTCCTCTCGTTCCCACGCTCTGCGTGGGAACGCGCGGGGGCGACGCTCTGCGTCGCAGGACCGACGTTGCACGGCAGGCTGCTGGGCAGAGCGGAGACGCGACGCGGAGCGTCGCGGCACGGCGTTCCCACGCAGAGCGTGGGAACGAGGATACGGCAGACCCAAGAATCGAGCTTACCTTTGGCCCGCTATTTCAAGTTTCGTTCCTGCGAAGATCTGCTGGCCGAAAGCCAGCGCCTCGGCCTCGACCTGCGCTTCAGCGATGACTTTCGTCCGCTTTTTCAGCCCGTGAGCGTTGGTCCTCTCCGGGCCGGCAATGCGCTCTGTATCCAGCCCATGGAAGGCTGCGATGGGACCTTGGATGGCAGACCGGACGAACTGACCTTTCGCCGCTACCGTCGCTTTGGGGCGGGGGGAGCCAAGCTCATCTGGGGCGAAGCTACAGCAGTCCTCGACGAAAGCCGGGCTAACGCACGGCAGCTGCTCCTCAACGATCAGACCGCGGCGGATCTGGAACGGATGCTGCACGACTGCCGCCAGGCGCACCGCGAGGCTTTCGGGCAAGATGACGATCTGGTTGTGGGACTTCAGCTGACCCACTCCGGCCGCTACAGCTTTCGCCGGCCGCTGATCGCCTTTCACGATCCGATCCTGGACCCGCGCATCGTCGTGGACAAGGCCAGCGGCAGGACTATCGACCTGGATTATCCCTTGCTGGACGACGATTACCTGCACCGTCTTCCGGACCACTACGTCGCCGCGGCGCGCCTGGCCCAGCGCATCGGCTTTCAGTTTGTAGACATCAAGCAGTGCCATCGTTACCTGCTGAGCGAACTGCTCGCTGCCAAGACTCGCCCAGGGCCCTACGGGGGCAGCCTGGAAAACCGTACGCGCCTGGCGCGCGCGATCATCACCCGCATCCGCGCCGAAGTGCCCGGCCTGGTCGTCGCCACGCGCCTGAACGTGTACGACTGCATTCCCTACCGCAAGGCCGCTGCGAGTGCCGAGGGAGAACCCTGTCCCTGGCAGGCACCAATCCTCAGCGCGTGGGGCACGAGCGAAGCCGATCCGCTGCAACCGGACCTGCGCGAACCGGCCTTATGGATTGGCGAGATGGCCCGACTCGGCGTCGCGCTGGTCAACATCAGCATGGGCAGTCCATACGCAACACCCCACGTCATCCGGCCGTTCGAGTATCCGCCGCCCGATGGCTACGAGACACCCGAGCACCCGCTGATCGGCGTCGATCGGCATTTTCGCCTGGCGGGGCAATTGCAGGAGATGTATCCGCGCTTGCCGCTGGTTGGCAGTGGCTACAGCTATTTGCAGGAGTTCTTCGTCCACGCCGGAGCGGCCAATGTGCGGGATGGCCGGATCACGATTGTTGGTGTCGGCCGGGCGGCGCTGCCCCAGCCCGATTTCGTGCAACAGTTGCTGGAGCACGGCCGCCTCGAGCGCAAGCGCATCTGCCGAACCTTCAGCTATTGCACGGCACTCATGCGCTCCAAGCACAACGAGCTGGGACAGTTTGCCACCGGGTGCCCGCCGTTTGATAAAGAGGTTTACGGACCGATTTGGGACGAAGCCAGGGAGAAGTAGCCTTCTCCTAAGACTTGCCAGCTGTGGATGCTTGACCCGATTGCGTGCCGGAAGCCCAAGAGGTCCAACCCTTTGCCGCTCGCCGACGGGCCGGCGAGAGGCTCATCTAAGTGTCGAGCCTGTTCCTTATCGTTTCGCAAGCGAATGAGACAATCCACACCCGTGTAGACCATTTTACGCACAAGCCCACGCTGGTCCATCACTTATCAAAACTGTCCCCAGGGTCCCCGCAGGGTTCACCAGGGTTCAAAACTGTCCCCAGGGTCCCAGGCGACCGCCTCGAAGGGACACAACATCAGATCGGCCAGGGTCATCATCCAGCCGGCTCCAACGCGTATGACGCAGGGAGGAAAAAACAATCCGAGAACGATAATAACAACAACCAGTAGAATGCTTGAGATGACCAGCCCTGTTTTTCCAGTTGCCGTGCGCATCGCCGCAATTCCACAGCCAACGGCAACCAACTCAAGTATCACGGAAAGGATGAGGCAAAGGGCAACGTACGCCAGCCCCGCGTAACCAGGAGGGGGGAGGAAAACAAAAAGAATGGCAGCGAGGCACACCGGCAAAACAATGCCGCTGATGGAAGTCCAAAGGCTGGTTTTCCCTAAGAATACCTTGTCGTTGCCCATGACGGTTCTCCAATAGACCGAGGCCACAGATCGATCTCATTAAGTCGGGTGATCGATCCCCCGCGACGGCCGTCTGTGCATCCCTGCCACGCTAACTGCTCTCCTCGGCTCCGCTCCCTTGCCTTGCCCACCGCCTTGTTACGCTTCCGCAGCCGATCCGCCTTCAACCTGCTGGCCGACCCTTGCCAGCGCCACGGCCGGTCCCGGGGTGAGCGTTGCGAGGATCTGGCGCACGAGTAAGAAGGCCAGGACCCCGGCCGTGATACCTTCAAGGGCGCCAACGCCAACGTCGGTCAAGGAATGCACCCGAAGAATCGGCCGAGAACAGCAGACGGCCACTGCCCAGGGAGCAACGAGGTAGAAGACCCACAACCGATGCCCCGAAAAGTAAGTGAGCCCCATGGCCAGAAAGAAGGTGGCGAACAGCATGGATGAGAAGGAGTGCCCTGACGGGAACGAGTAGCCGGTCTCTGAAATCCAGTGGGCACGGACGCACTCGTGCAGCCTGATTTCCGGTTCCAGGACCTTCTTCAGGTGCTCGCTCCGCGAAGCCGTGTCGGGCAGGGCATAGAACTCCTCTACGGACATCTTCAAGGCCGGCGCGTTGGGGGGCAGTTCGGCCAATTCGATGATGTTGGGGCGAGGGACTGCGAAGAAGGGTTTCACCATGTGCTCGTTCAAGGCAGCCCCGCCCCCCAGCAAGGCCGCGAGCACAAGCACGACGGCCAGCGCCTCGGCTGCCCGGTGCTTCCAGGGGACGCCTGCGCGGCTGACGAGCAGAGCCGTCAGGGTGATTCCGATCAGCGGTATGCCGATGGTGCCCCCGCTTTCCGCTATCCAGTAGGCAGCCACGGCGAGCGATCCGGTCAGATCGATATGGGGGAGCTTGAACGGATTTAGCGGAGGTACGAAATACGTCAGTGCCGGGAGTGTACCTGCGGGCAGCATAATCCGCAGCAATCGCGACAGGACGTCCTTGACAGGGGCCCTTGTCCTGTACATCTGGCGTTTCCCTTCGGAAGCAGATCCCATTGGCGGACACTCCACCGGCACCGAGGCACGTAAGCGTGCCCACAGGAAGTGCTTCGGCTGTGCGGTCAAAGGCGCTGTAGGCTAGTGAAGACGAGAGCTCCTCCCCAAGTACTCCGCCGCATCTCCCGCAGTTACCCGGCGAAGATTTCGGCCATCGATGTCGATGCCGTAGACAGATGCAGCCCCGTCTTTGACCTTGTGCGTAAAGAACAGCCGCTTGCCGTCCGCCGACCACTGGAGGCCCAAGAAGGCCTCAGTCTCAGAACCGCCCCTTAGTCGTCTGGCCTTCGAGCCGTCCGCGTCTGCCACATACAACCCTGCTGCCTTGCCCTTGATACCCAGATAAGCGAGGGATTGGCCGTCCGGCGACCAGGCGCCCATGAGCGCGTCGTTGGCCAACCCGCGCACGTTCGTGCCGTTGACGTCCAGGACACACAGGCTACAGGCCGTCCCAGTGAACAGCAGTTGCTTGCCGTCCCCTGACCAGACCGGAAACAGTCCCTCGACGTTGCCAAGAGGTCGAAGGTTTCCCCCCTCGGCGTCCACCAGGTACAGGCGCGACTTGAAGGTCCCCCCAGTACGTCCGCGGTAATAAATACTGAAGGCGATCTGTTTGCCGTCGGGGGACCAAGTCGGGGCCAAGGTAGCGATGTCGGCTCTTTCCGCGAGCGGCTTGCGCCCGGAGCCGTCGGCGTTCATCACCCAGAGGCGCTCGTCTCCCACGAACGCGATCCGCTTGCCATCAGGGGAAAGGGCAGGGTCGGCCACGCCCGATTTGTCGACGGTCAGCTGGATGCGTGTGGAGCCGTCTGTGTTGAGGAGAAAGATCTGGGAGCCCGTAGGCAAACCGGGGGAGGTGATGAGCAGCCGGTCGCCCTTGATCTCTTGGATGGTGGTGGAGCTCTTGATCCCCACCAGTTCCTTCAACGCCGCATCCGTCACCTGCGTGTCACGTAAGCCTAGGTTCTGGAGCTTCTTGAGACCAGCGAGTTCCTTCAAACCGGCATCGGTCACTTCGGTGTCACTGAGCTGTAGGTTCTGGAGCGTCTTAAGACCGGCGAGTTCCTTCAAACCGGCATCCGCCACCCGCGTGCCACCCAGAGAAAGCGTGGTGAGATTCTGGAGTGAGGCCAAATTCTTCAGCCCGGTATCCCTCACCTCGGTGCCATTCAGGTCAAGCGTCTTGAGGTTTTTGAGAGGTGCCAAATCCTTCAGTCCCGCCCCCGTCACTTTGGTCTGACGCAAGTCCAGCAGTTGGAGGTTTTTGAGACCGGCGAGTTCCTTCAAACCCGCATCCGTGACCCGAGTTTCTGCCAGGTACAGCTCGAGAACGTCTTCGGCTTGAGCAGGGCGTTTGTCCGCCTCGGCGTTTGCTCTGGCCTCGCTGAGGGCCTGCAGCAAGCCCGCTTCACGCAGTCCTCGTAGCGTTCCATCCGTGATTTGGTCCTTGTCTAGAAGTAGTTGGTTGAGCCTCCTGAGCCCCGCCAGTTCCCTCATCCCTGCCCCCGTCACCTTGGTTTGTCTCAGGTCCAGGAGTTGCAGGTTCTTGAGTCCAGCGAGTTCCTTCAGTCCCGCGTCTGTCACCTTGGTTTATCTCAGGTTCAGCGATTCGAGGTTTTTGAGTCCGGCAATTTTCTTCAACCCCTCGTTCGTCACCTCCGTGCCTTCTAGAGACACCGATTGGATGGGTAGGCCTAGAGTGCCTAACTTTACCTCGGAAACGGGCCGTTTTACTTGAGATTCTGGGGTAAAGTTAGGCACTCCTAGCTCCGAGCCGCGGCTATTTTGGATCCACTTGCGCACCGCTTCCTCGTCATCCTGAACTGCGGCCGGCGGCAAGGCCAAAGATGGAGGCATTAAAGATGGGGGCATTATTTTTAAGTTTGGCACATCTTTCTTGAGTTCTTGCATTCCGGCAGAAGTCACCTTGGTGTCGAAGAGGTCAAGCTGGGTCAGATTCTTGAGGCCCTTGAGTTCTTTCAGCCCCGCATCCGTCACCTGCGTGCCACCCAGGGAAAGCTCAGTGAGGTTCTTGAGGCCCTTGAGTTCTTTCAGCCCCGCATCCGTCACCTGCGTCCCACGCAGGGAAAGCGTGGTGAGATTCTGGAGTGAGGCCAAATCCCTCAGCCCCGCATCCGTCACCCGCGTTCCTCCCAAGTGAAGCCGGGTGAGGTTTTTCATGTCCGCCAATTCCTTTAAGCCCGCGTCCGTCACGTCCCTGGAAGTCAGGTCAAAATAAAGCACTTCGTCCAAGGATTTTGGACGTTCGGGAGATTCGCGGCCCTCAGCCAAGCTTAGCGCATGCAGCAGATGCATCTCCCGCAGAGTTCGCAGAGTCGTATCCGTAACAGAGAAAAGGAATAGGTCAAGCATCTCGAGCTTTTTTAATCCCGCCAATTCTTTCAATCCCGCATCCGTCACTTGCTGGCCGGGCAGGTACAGCCAGGTGAGGTTCTTGAGGTGCCCCAATTGTTTTAGCCCTGTATCCGTAACCTTCGTGTCACGCAGTTCAAGGTGGGAGAGATTCTGGAGGGCCGTCAATTCCTTCAACCCTGCATCCGTCACCGCGGTTTGGCTTAGCTTCAGTAACTCGAGGTTTTTGATTCCGGCGAGATGCTTCAACCCCGCATCCGTTACTGCAGTGGACTCCAGGTCCAAATCTTGGAGGTCTTTCAGCCCGGCCAAATCCTTCAGCATCGCATCCGTTACGGCGGTGAGCCGCAGGTTCACCCCGAGAATGGGTTGGTCTGCCCGTTTCTCGTCACGGGTCACTGTGCCGCTGATGCGTTCGATCCATTCGGCTGCCGCCTTTTCGTCTCCTTGGGCTGTTGCAGGACCAGATTCCTCTTTGGCGGCAGGCGTGCTTGAGGGAGGTAAGGAACTTCCACAGCCCGCTGGCAAGAAGAAATAGGCTGTCAAGAAGAGCGCTGTAACTGATCGCAACATGGAACAATCTCCATTTTTCGCCGAACTTGTGATTCAGCGACGTGAACAGTTCTTGGTTTGCTTGCGTCGGCCTATGAGACTACTCCGCACTCCGCCCCAAAACACGACACATTTTCTGAGAAAAAGCGCTTTTCTGAGTAAAAACTTGGACTGCTGGGCCGAACTTCGTGGGTGGGGTGAAGATAAGCTCAGGCAAAGGGGCGCTCGAACAGTTCGTGCATCATGCTCTGCCAGGGGCAACCGACGGCTTCTCCGCCCCGCCGCCCGGGGCCGGTTGGCCGAAACCCGGTGACCTCTCACGACCCTGTTCCTGGAGAGGCTAGGCATCTCCTGGATGACAGAACACGATGATGGCTGGAATTCTTTTGTGGCTGGGGAGCCGAGGTCGTAGAATCGCGCTTGCTTATGGCTGGGTGCGAGTCTTCTGAGAAGGGTTGCCATGTCTTGCGCAGGATCGGTCAGTGAGTGGATCGGCCAGCTCAAGGCTGGCGAGCACGCGGCTGCCCAACCCTTGTGGGAAACTTACTTTCACCAACTCGTGCAACGGGCACGCTACAAGCTGGCCGGCGCACCCTGTCAGGCTGCCGACGAGGAGGATGTGGCCCTGAGCGCCTTCGATAG
>JBGQLF010000284.1:0-9291 GCA_041499985.1 Gemmataceae bacterium | reverse complement strand
CTGCTCGAAGCGTTTGCCGAACTGTACCGCGTCTGGCCGGATCCACGGGTCCGGCAGCGCCTGGGCGAACTCCTCCACATCAATATCAGCACGGTGCGTCACCCGGACAACAACTGCAACCTCGATGGTTGGTGGCCCGATTGGCGCCTGGTCGAGACGCCGCGAAACCTGCGAGCCAGTTACGGCCACGATGTCGAGTGTGTTTGGCTGACACTGGACGCTGCTCGCGCACTGGAGCTGCCGCCGCACGTATTCCGCGGCTGGGCGGAGGCGTTGTGCGCCTACAGCCTGCAATTCGGCTACGATCGTCAGCACGGCGGCTTCCATTACACCGGCCCGCTCGGGAAGCCCGCCGACGAGATGCAAAAAGTGTGGTGGGTCCAGGCGGAGGCCCTGGTGTCGATGCTCGAAATGTATCGGCTGACGGGAAACCGTGTCTATTACGATGTCTTCCGCCAGACCCTCGATTTTGTCGACAAGTACCAGGTTGCCCGAGAGGGGAGCTGGTGGGCCACGCGCACCGCCGAGGGTGGGCCGCAAGACAACCAACGCAGTTCCCCCTGGCAGGGCGCCTACCACAATGGGCGCGCGATGTTGCGCTGCGCCCAGCTGCTGGACGAGTTGGCCGAGAAACCGCCGGCCCGCCCCTGACCGGGGTCCGTGAGAACGCGCATGCTCCTACCACAGTGGCTGACCGAGATGCACCTGGTCGGGCGGATGGTGGAGGAGATCTGCCGGAGCCAGGCTCGTCGCCGCCTCGTGGAACTCGAGCAGCTGGCGATCCCCCGCTGCCAGACCCGTCAGTTGCTCGGCCTTGTCCGGCGGGCGCAAACAACCCGCTTCGGCCGGGAGCACGACTTTCGCCGCATCCACACGGCCGAGGACTTTCGCCGTCTCGTGCCCGTACGCGATTTTGCCGAGCTGTGGCGTACCTATTGGCAGCCCGCCTACCCAAACCTGGCCGGTACGACCTGGCCTGGGCCGATTCCCGCGTTGATCGCTGGCCCGGCCTCTGCCAACGGACCGCTGCCTTGCCTGCCCTGGACACCCGCCTTGCAAATGGTTCACGGCAGCGCGGCGCTGGACGCCTTGGCGTTCGTCTTCCAGTCCCGCCCGCGCGCCCGTTTCTTGTCCGGGCGTATTCTCACCCTGGCGGAGGATAGGAATCGACTATCGCATTCCGAGCCACTGACGGTCGACAGTTCGGAGGCGTGGGCGTTCCGCCAGTTGCCAGCGGTCCTGCGCGCCTTCCTGGGTTTTCTCTCGGAGCCGGACGCGAGGCCGGACACGTCGCTGGAGGAGCGCTTGCGAGCCTTGGCACAGCGCAGCGCGTCGTGGCCAGTGACCTGCGTTGTGGGCCCGGCGGATCGGCTGCTACGGTTGTTCGCGCTCCTGAAGGAGGTGACGGGACGAGACCGAATGACGAACATCTGGCCCAGGCTGGCGGCGGTCGTCTATGGCCGCGGTCCCGGTAGCACGGCTCGGGTTGACCTCGTTCGAGAGTTGGGACACGCGGGTCCTCTCCTGCTCGAGGTCTGCTTCCGTCCCGAGGGGCCGATTGCGGTCGAGGACCCGCAGTATGGGCAGCTTCGTCTGTTGCCCGATCACGGGGTCTATTTCGAGTTCGTCCCGGCCGACCAGCTCGGTAAGCCGCACCCTTCCCGCCTAGATGCTTCGCAGGTTGAGCTGGGGGTTCCGTATGCCCTGGCCCTGACCACGCCCGCGGGCCTCTGGGCCTGCTGGACCGGGCTGATGGCAACGCTGGAACGGCGCGATCCCCCCTTGCTCCGCCTGCTGGAAGCCGTCCCAGTGCAGAAACCAGCGGCGCCGGACGGAATCCTTGCCGTTAGGAGCCATGCCCACCCCTTTCCTGTACAGCCACCCCATCCACGAAGCGGCGACAGTCCGGCAATGCTTCCAGAAAGGACCCCCCGTAGCGCTTCGTCAGCACACGCGGATCGAGAATGACCACGAGCCCGCTATCGCGGCGCGTGCGGATCAGCCGCCCGAACCCTTGCTTCAACTTGATCACTGCTTGCGGCACCTGGTACTCGGTGAAGGGGATACCACCAACCGTGCGGATGGCGTCGAGGCGAGCTTCGATCAGTGGTCGATCGGGGACGGCGAACGGTAGCCGCGTGATGATCACGTTCGAGAGCGCCTCGCCCTGCACATCGACTCCCTGCCAGAAACTGTCCACGCCGAAGAGCACGGCATGCTCGGCGGCGCGAAAGCGCTCCAGCATCTGAGTGCGTGGGAGGCCGTCGCTCTGGCACAACAGCTCCAGGCCTTGCTGTCCAAACCAGACTCCCAGTTGTGCCGCGGCCTTCCGCATCATTTGATAATTGGTAAACAGCACGAAGGCTCGTCCGTGGGTTCGCAGCACATATTCCTGGATCTTCGCCCACGCGGCTTCCTCAAATGCCTCGGCCTCCGTGCCCGGGTCCGGCATCTGGCGGAACAGGTGTAGTTCCGCTTGCTCCCGGTAGTTGAACGGACTACCGAGCTGCAAGGTGGTACAGTCGGCCAATCCCAGGCGTTGCTGAAAATGCTCGAACCCAGACTGCCCGCCGATACTCAGGGTCGCGCTGGTCAGCACCACGGTTGGGATTTTGTCGTAGAGCTGTTGCTGGAGCGCCGGGCCAACGGCGATGGGCGCGCTGGCCAGCGTGACGCGTTGGGCACGTTCGCCCGAGATTTCGACCCAGTAGACCTGGTCGGCAAGCGCCTGGGCCAGCCACTGGCGCACCCCCAGGGCCAGTTCCGTGCAACGGCCGGCCGCGGCCGCGAATTCGATCTTCTCTTCCTCAGCCTCGAACTGGTCGGCGATCTGGTTCAGGCCGCTCGCCAGCTTCAGCAGCTCTTCGGAGACCGAGTCGGGCACAATCTCCGGCTTGCGGACGCGGCCAGTGCCCCGTGCCTGGCCGAAGTGCCAGGCCAGGACGTCCTGGAAGAAACGGTCGGCGGCAAAGCGCGCGGCATCGACCTGCCGTACCAACTCCGGCGTGCCGCGATAGGCCAGCAAGCCACGGTCGTGGCGGGGGTGATAGAGCTTGTTGAGCAAGTAGTCGATGCGCCCGCGCGTGATTTGCAGGCCCAGGTGTTCGGCGGCCACATCTTCCAGGGTGTGAGCCTCATCCAAGATGGCGATACGATATTTCGGCAGCAGCCCGGGGCCCGTCTGCCGCAGGGCCAGGTCGCTGAAGAACAGGGCATGATTGACCACGAGCAGGTTGGCTCCGTGGATTTGCCGTCGCGCTCGGAAGTAGAAGCAGGCCGCGTAATCGGGACACTTGCGTCCCAGGCAGTTGCCGGTGTCGCTTTCGACGAGATCCCAAACCAGGGGGGCCGGCTGAAAGGGGAGGTCGCTGCGACTGCCGTCTTGAGTTTGCCGGGCCCAGCGGCCGATCTGGAGCAGCTGATCGGCGGCGCCGTCCTCGGCGAGCAGCGCTCCCATCCGCTGGTGCGCCCCGCGTAGCCGCCGCCGGCTGAGGTAATTCGAGCGGCCCTTGACGAGCACGGCCGTAAACGGCTCGGGCAGGACGGTTTGGAGGAACGGGAGGTCCTTGCGCAGAAGCTGTTCTTGCAAGCTGATCGTGTGCGTCGAGACGACCACGCGGCACTCTTTGTCGGCCGTTGCTGCCAGGAGGGCGGGTACAAGATAAGCCAGGCTCTTGCCGACGCCGGTGCCGGCTTCGACCATGAGGTGGTGCTGGTTGGCAATGGCGTCGGCCACCGCCTCCGCCATCTGGATCTGCTGCGGCCGAGATTCGTAATGGGGCAGCTGCCGCGCGATGACGCCGCCGGGACCGAGGATGGATGCGATAGACATGAGGCTATTGTTGCGTGGAGAGGGCACTCGGGTAAAGAGCGCCTAACAACTCCTGTCAACGACAGGTCCTCGCCACCCGGAAACCGTTCAGCTGGATGTGGGTCGCGGGCGGGTACATATTGTTGCGCGCCGCGGACCGCACATACCGCGCGAGACTGGTGAACGCGCCCCCACGCAGCACGCGGTAATCCGAGTCTAGGATATCGTTTGTCTCATCCTTATCGTCAATGACTTGCTGACCTCTGGTCTTTCCTACATCGAGCTTAACGTACCTGTTATAGGTCCATTCCAGAGCGTTGCCGTACATGTCGAACAGTCCAAGGTCGTTCGGTTTCAGACGCCCAACAGGCCAGGCATGCGACCCGGAGTTGCCCAGGTGCCAGGCGTAGTTGCCCAGCAACTCCTCGCTCCTGCCATACGCACGACTGGTCGTGGCCCCGGCTCGACAGGCATATTCCCACTCGGCCTCGGTCGGCAGCCGGTAACCGGTTCTGGACAGATGGCCCTCGACGAACTTCATTCCTTCTTTGATATCCTCGATAGGCGGATAGCACATCTCCTCGGGCAGAACCCCTTCCTGTTCGCTCAACCAGCGACAGTATCGGGCTGCCTCAAACCAACTGACGCCGATGATCGGTCCGTCGTCGTCGGGACTGAGATGGGCAGCACGGCCGTGGGAAATGGTTGGATTGGCGCGGCAAAACTCCTTGAATTGCTTGACCGTCACTTCCTTGGTAGCGATGGCAAAGGAGCGCCCTATCCGTCGCCGATGGAGCACCTCATCCACAAACTTGTCCGGCTCCTGGTCCGGCGTGCCCATCAGAAATTCCACGGGTCCAGGAATGACCACCAGCGTGTCGTTGTGCCGGTTCAAGTACCAGCGACCCGGACCGGTCGGCTGCCCAGCCAGCTGTTCGTCGATCTGGTGGAGCTCTGCCTCACCTTGCCAGCGCCGCAGCAACCATTCTACCGCACTGTGGATGCCCGAGTCGGGATCCGTACGGTAAACTTGCACCAGCCTGGCCACAAGCGGCGGGCGTGCGCCGGGAGCCAATTCGTCTTCGCCAAACTCGCCCAGGCACAATAGTAACGCTCGCCGGATCGAGACCTCCTGTTCCTCGTCGAAGCGTTCGATGACAGGCTGGGGATTCGTCCCGAGCGCGTGGATGCGGTGGATCAGGTAGGTTCTCAGCCGCGGGTCGGGGCTATGCTGGAGCAATGGCCAGACCTGTTCGACTCGTCCGAGCTGGAGTAGAGCGACAGCTGCCTGGGCCTGGTGCTTGGCGTGGGCATCCTTGGCCACCTCCGCGACTACCGGTCGATACCAGACGGACGCCGCCAGGAGCGGCCGGTCTCCCGCCATCGGAGCCACCGAGATCGTCGCCGGACGATAACCTCGAGCGAGGAAGTCGCGACAGCGCTCCAGGTGGCGAGCGGGGTCCAGACTGTGTGCTTCCTGGGCCTCCCACTCCGCACTGCTGTTCCACACGCTGGCGTATTGCTGGTCGGCGGTCCCACGCAGCAATTGGGCGAAAAAGCCACCCGAGGGTCTTGGTGCTGGAAAAGGACAAAAATCAACTTTCAACAGATCTGGTAAGTCATTGTCTTTATAGGTCCGTAAATCACTTGCCCAGGTCATGTACCACGTCATGGGCCTGTTCCTGGGCTTCCACCACACGCCGCTGTATCTTGGCTGGGTGTCTCGATCCGAACCAACTTGATTCGTCTTCGGAATGAAACCAGCCGTCCTGTAGGTTTCGAAGATTTGGGCGAATTCCTTGGAGGATGATCCCAGATGGATGCGTGTCTCTCCGGCCTGGTCCGGCAAGCCCCAAAGCCCAGCGTAGCGTGCGGTCGTCTCGTTCCCCGCCAGGTTCACCTCATAACCCGCGACATCCACGACAGCCAAACCTCTTGCACCCACCGTTGCGTCCACGTTCTTGACCTCTTCCGCGGACTGGTTGCTGACCAGGTGCCAGTCCCGACCATCACGTAGCCACACGGCGGCCACCTGAACCGCCTTGCCTACGGTATACGGACGGAATCGCATGGGTCGGTAACCGTAACGACGCAGGCTCTCGGCCACGCGGATGCACCGGTCCAAGGGCATGGTCTGACACAGGGCGAAGCGCTCGGCCAGTAAGCCGTGGGCCCGCTCGATCTCCTCCACCAACGCCTGTTCGGGCTGGCCCCAAGCCGGGTTGAGGGCTGCATCCGGCCATACCGGCGCGAGTGGGGAATGGAGTGCCTTCTCCAAGATCGCGATGGCTGCATCGCCGTGCTTGCGCAGCTTCGCCAGCAGGACAACGAAGGAGCGCCGGTCGGCGTCCTTGATCAGCTCGGCCAGCCTCTCCGGCTGATCCGCGGCGTATTCCGTCAACAGGTTGATCGCCAGAAAGCGTTCCGACTCGGGCCGGCGGACATCGGAAAAAGCCTCAGTCAGGGGGGCCACAAAGTTGGTAGCTGCCGGCCGCAAGGCATCCTCCCACTTCCCAACCAGGAGCGGGTTCTCCGCCAGCAGTTTGTCCACGACGGCGCGCCGTACGTCCACCCAGCGCGGCCCGGTCGGATCGTACTCCGCCAAGGCGCAGGCTACGCGCAGCCGCCGGTCGGCGCTGACCCGGCCATCGGTTAGCACGCCCCAGAGCCGTTCCGCGATCGCCCGCTTATGGGGCAGCAGGGCATCGCGGATGACCGGCACTTCGTCCGGGTTCGCCTGGAGCAACCGCTGCATGAGATGATCCACCTGGCTGTCATCCACGGGCAGCAAGGCCAGACGGAGGTGCAGCTGTTCCCGAGATCCGTCGGCTGCCGACTGAAGTCGTTGACGCAGGAGGGGGTCGGCCCAGCGGCGGTATGCGGACAAGTCCTCGATGAGCCGGGGAACACTGGGAACATCGGTCGAACCGAGCGCCTGAACCAGGTCCGCAGCCCGCGTAGCCGCTTCGATTTCGCGCAAGCGCTGGTTGTACCACAGGATGCCGGCCGCCACGACCAGCCCGGCAACGCAGCTCAATGTCAGTAAGGCCGCCGCCGCCGGGCGCCGCTTGGCCCATTTGAGTGCGCGCTCCCAGGGCCGGATGGGCCGGGCCAGGATGGGTTCCCCTTCCAGAAAGCGGTGCAAATCGTCCGACAAGGCCTCGGCGCTGGCGTAGCGCTTGTCCGGCTCCTTGCGCAGACACTTCAGACAGATCGTCTCCAGGTCACGCGGGAGCTTGGAATACAATCGCGTCGGCGGCAGGGGGTCCTCCGTAATGACCTGGGTGATCGTATCCCAGGCGGATTCCGCCCGAAATGGGGGCCGGCCGCTGAGCAGCTCATACAGGATCGCCCCCAGGGCGTAGACATCGACCGCCGGACCGATTTGTCCGATCTTGCCCTGGGCCTGCTCTGGAGCCATGTAGCTGGGCGTGCCCATGACGTCTCCGCTTTGCGTCTGTCCCGTGCCGCCCTCCAGCTTCTTGGCCAGGCCGAAATCGGTGATCTTGGGCGTGCCATCGGCCGTTAGCAGCACATTGGCCGGCTTCAGATCACGGTGGATGATGCCGTGCAGGTGCGCATAGTGGATGGCTCGGGCCAGCACCTCGACCAGCTGGGCGACTCGGGTTGCCGGCAGCGGCGTCCCATTGAGTTGGCTTGCCAGGCTCCCGCCCTCGACGAACTCCAGCGAGAAGTAGGCACGGCCTTCGGCCTCGCCGATCTCGTAGACCTGCACGATATTGGGATGCTGGAGCTGCGCAATGGCCTCCGCTTCCGTACGGAAGCGGGCCAGCTCCTCGGGTCCGGCGTGGGGACCGGCCAGGATCATTTTGAGGGCCACCAGCCGATTGAGGGCGACCTGACGTGCTCGGTAGACAACGCCCATGCCGCCTCGGCCCAACTCTCCCAGAATCTCATGACCGGGGACATCGGTCCGAACTTGAACCGGCGGAGCGCTGGAGCCGAGCGGCGGTACCACGGTCTCGGCGAAAGCCTCCGGGGAGACGGTTGAGGTCGTTCTGGGTAGGACCGTCTCGGCCACGGCTTCTTCGATGGCCGCCAGAGCTGTTCCGGGGAGAAACGTCTCCGCCGTTCGACCCGGATCGAGTGCTGGAGGTGCTGCGGGCGCACCGCACACGGGGCAGGGGACGGGGGTAGTAGATACCCAGGTTTGCTCCGAGGCAAGGGGGTCCCACCAATGACCTCGCGAACAGGTTAGAAGATTCGGCACAAGGTGATCCTTCGGCACAAGGAGAACCAACGCGCGCTGAGCGCACACTTCCCTGGAGCTGGCATTGAGTGATCGACGTTAGCCGCGCTCCCTTGCCTGGCTGGGATTTCAGCCAGAGCGTAGATCTCTTCGACGGCAGCAGTCCTTTAAGGGCACGGACACGGATCCGAGCCAACAAGGAAACATATCTCACGAAATCACGCCCATCTCTTGAACAGTGCCTGACGTCGGCCATCCCGGGCAAGCACGGGGACGGGGACACCCAACGGAACCAACAATGTCTCTTCGGTACTTGGCGACGAAATGCGAGGACGTGCGAAGTGGCGGTTTTTCCGTAAGGTCTAGGCGAACAACCGTTTCGGGGCATTCTTGGGGCGGTGGGACTTCTATGAATCTCAGTGGCTGGATGCGATTCGTTCTTCCATCGGGCTGGACGCCTGAGCATAGAGCTTGCGCGGAATGCGGCCTGCCAGGAACGCCAGCCGGCCCGCCTCGCACGCTGAGCGCATCGCCCAGGCCATGCGCAAGGGATCCCGGGCGTGGGCGATGCCGGTGTTGAGCAGCACGCCGTCGCAGCCCAGCTCCATCGCGACTGTCACGTCGCTGGCCGTGCCCACCCCGGCGTCCACGATCACGGGGTAATCCGGATCGCCATCCTTGAGGTACTCGAGAATGATGCGGATGTTGTTGCCATTCAGGATGCCTTGGCCGCTGCCGATCGGACTACCCGCCGGCATGACGCTGGCCGCTCCGGCCGCCTTCAGACGCCGTGCCAGGATGGGATCGTCACTGGTGTACACCAGCACTTGAAGCCCTTCCTTCACGAGCTGCTCCGTCGCTTGCAAGGTGGCCAGCGGATCGGGCAAAAGCGTCTTCGGGTCGCCGAGGCATTCCAGCTTGACCCAGTCCGCGCCGGGATTGCCCAGGTTGGCCAGCAGCTCGCGGGCGAGGCGAGCGTGTCGGACGGCATCCTCGGCGCTGAAGCAGCCGGCGGTGTTCGGCAGGATCGTGTAGCGCTTGAGGTCAAGGTAATCGAGGATGTTTCGCCCTTGCTTGTCGACGAGCCGTTCGCGCCGCACCGCTACTGTGGTGACCTCGCAGTCACTGGCCGCCAGGCAATCCCGCATCAGTTCGTAATTGGCATACTTCCCGGTGCCGGTGATCAGCCGGCTGCGGAAGCTGAACTTGCCGATGACCAAGGGTTTATCGACAGGCGGTGGCGATCCACCTCCAACCAACGTGACGATCT
>JBGQLF010000283.1:0-9292 GCA_041499985.1 Gemmataceae bacterium | reverse complement strand
GTCAATCAGAAGCTGGTAATCCGTTTATTGGAGAAGCAAGGACATACGGTGGTGGTGGCCGGCAACGGCCGCGAGGCGCTGACTTACCTGGAAAAGCAAACTTTCGACCTGGTATTGATGGACATCCAGATGCCGGAGCTGGACGGCCTGGAAGCGACGCGGATCATTCGCCAACGGGAGCAGACAAACGGCAGACACATCCCGATCATCGCCATGACGGCCTACGCGATGAAGGGCGATCGCGAGCGTTGCCTGGAAGCCGGTACGGATCGCTACATCTCCAAGCCGGTGGCCCTCGCGGATCTCCTGGAGACGATTGCCAGCCTTTTTCCCGGGGCAGAAGTACCGCGGGTTGCTGCGATCGAGGATCGGGGGACGTATGAGGTCTTTGATCCCGCCAAGGCACTGACTCGTGTCGGCAGAGACCGCCCGCTGCTGCGCGAACTGGCCGAGCTGTTCTTGCAGGAATGCCCCAAGCTGATGACCGAGATTCGCCAGGCCATCGCCAGCGGGGAGGCGGCGCCGCTGAAGCGCAGCGCCCATACGCTCAAAGGCGCTGTCGATAATTTTGCCGCCAAAGCGACCTATGAAGCCGCGTCCAGACTGGAAATGATGGGACGGCATGGTACCTTGGCCGGGGTGCATGAAGCCTGGGCCACGTTGGAACAAGAAGTCGAACGCCTCAAGCCGGCTCTGGCCGCGTTTATTCAGTGCGGCGAGCGGAGCGCTGAAAACTGACGAGGGAGACCGCAGTCATGACAACCGTACTCGTGGTTGACGACTCTGCCGTGGATCGGCGTCGCGCCGGACAGTTGTTGGAAAACGGCACCGGGTGGACCGCGGTTTACGCCAACAATGGCCGGGAAGCGCTGGCTCTGATGCAGCAGCACCTCCCGGATCTGGTGCTGACCGACCTGCAAATGCCGGAAATGGATGGCCTGGTCCTGGTGCAAGAAATCAAGAGCAAGCATCCCCTGGTGCCGGTCATTCTGATGACGGCCTACGGCAGCGAAGACATCGCCATTCAGGCCCTGCAACAAGGAGCGGCGAGCTATGTGCCCAAGCGCAACCTGGCCCAGGACCTGACCGAGACGGTCAGCAATGTCCTGGAAGTGGCCCAGGCCGGTCGCCATCAGCAACGGCTCCTGGAGTGCCTGACGCAAACCGAGTCGCACTTTGTCTTGGACAATGATGCAGCTCTGATTCCGTCGTTGATTGGGCACATGGAAGCGAACCTGGCCCGGATGAAGCTCTGCGACGAAAATGGTCTGATCCGCGTGGCCGTAGCCCTGCGCGAGGCACTGATCAACGCCATTCACCACGGCAATCTCGAGGTCGGCTCGGATCTGCGGGAGCGCGACGATCAGGCGTATGCGCAGCTGATCGAGGAACGGCGCCGGCACGCGCCGTACAAGGAGCGGCACGTGTATGTCACGGCCCAGGAGTCGCGCCTGAAGGTCGTCTATACGATCCGCGACGAAGGCCCGGGCTTTGATCCCACCCAGCTACGCGATCCGACCGATCCGACCAATCTGGAAAAGGTCAGCGGCCGCGGCTTGTTGCTGATCCGCACCTTCATGGACGAAGTGCACCACAACGAGGAAGGCAACCAGATCACCATGATCAAGCGCGGGGACGGATGAAGGAAGCAGACGCGGCTGCACTCAACCTGAGCCCGACGCGCCAGCGCGGGAGGACGTCCTCTCTCTAGCCATCAACCATTCGTTCGGACCAGAAAAGCCTGATGCAATTTCGTCGCCAAGCTCTCCAGATAGGTTCGTCCCTTGGTTTCATCCTCCAGGAGCGCGACCAAATGCGCGGGAATCGCGTCGGCCCCGAGGAAGGCACCCGAGAGGGCGCCGGTCATCGCGGCAATGGTATCGGTATCGCCGCCCAGGAGGACCGCCTGGGCCACGGCATTGCCATAGGACTCGGGAGAGAGGGTGAAGCACGCCATGGCCGTGACTACGGATTCGAGCGCGGCGATGCCGATGCCGAGCGCGTGTAAGTCTTCTGGAGATCGGATCTGGGCCGCGCGCTCCAGTTTTTCCCGAAAGGCGCTGGATTCGCTGCGCGCGAGCAACGCGCCAAAGAACGACGTATTGTCCAGGGTCGTACCATCAACACAGAGAGCGACCGCAAGAGCCAGGAGTTGCGCTCCTTCGATGCCCAGGGGATGTACATGCGTGGGGAGTGCGCTGAGCCGAGCCTGTTGCCACACTTGTGCCAGATCGTCGGAGAAGAAAAGGCCGATCGGGGCCACGCGCATGGCGGCTCCATTGCCATAGGAACCGCCGGGAAAGTGGTTGGCCGCCATGGCTCGATAATCCCCGCCGTCTTGCATTGCTTCGAGCACAGCTCGGGCCCCGCGACCGTAGCCTCGATAGGGTTCATAATTGGCAACGAACAACCGGCACAGCTGGTCTTCTCGAATCTCCTGGCTTTCGAGGAGGGCTTCCGCGATGGCGATCGTCATCTGCGTGTCGTCGGTGTAGTGCAAACGGTCGAGCGGAGGTCGTTCCAGCAAGGAACGCGGCGTCGGATACCGACGGGCGATCCAGTCCGCGGTCTGCCCTTCGAAGCGGCCCCCCAGCGCGTCGCCGAGGGCCAACCCCAACAAACAGCCCTTGAAACGGTTTCCCAGCGTCTGAGTGCTTGACACTTCCATAGCCTCTCTTGGTTGCGCACCTATTCCTCGAAGAGGCTCTCGATATCCCGGGCGGCGTCGAGCACCCGGAGAACTTCGATCCCTTCCGTCCGGGGCCGGTAGAAGATAAGATAGCGCTTGAAACCACGAATCCGCCAAACGCGCAACCCAGCCAACGCAGGGTTGCGGAACTCGCGAAGACTTCCCAGTTCAGGCATCGCGGCGAGTTGCTCCAAGGTCTCCGCAACGGCATGCGAGAAGCGCACCGCCGTCTTCAAACTCCGCTCCGCCAAGTAGTCGGCGAGGTCGGCCAGATCCCGCTGAGCCGCCGGCTGAATGATCGCGGCAGCCCTCACTGACTCCTTCCCTTCTGGTGACGTTCCTGGAGCTTCGCCCGAAACTCCTCCCACCATTCCGCAGTCACCGCCGTGCCTTCTCCGTCCAGACCCTCCAAGAGCAGCGCTTCCAGTTTCGCCTCGGCTTTGACCTGCTGGTCGGCTCGAATGAGCTCGCGCACGTACTCGCTGGCACTGCTATAGCCGCCTTGGACTACTTGTTCCTGCACGAAGTCTTTCATCGGCTTCGGTAAGGCAATGTTCATCGCTTCCATCCAGCATTACCTCCTCTTCCCTTCAGGCAAGGCAAGTTTAACAATTATTGCCAACGCGTTACGGATCCGTCAACCTGTGGGCCATTACGTACCAGACCTTCCATGCCGCGCCCAACCCGGCGCAGTCGGCATCCTCCCGTGGCGAGAATAGGCTAATGTGTTATAGTAACATTCTTGGTGCCCCCGATTCCGCCAGGCCCGCGTCTGGGAAACTCTATGTCGTTGCATGCTTCCGCTAACCTCAAATCCCGCACCTACATCGGTCTCATCCTGGCCCAGTTCCTGGCTGCGTTCAACGATCAAGCCATCCATATCGTCGCCATCTTCTACGCCGGCGACATGCTGGTGCGCTACGTTGGCCTGCACTTTGGCCACTGGCATGTGGACGACAAAGCCATTATCTCTGTCGTGACCGCTTGTTTCATCGCGCCGTTTTTCTTCTTCTCCACCCTGGCAGGCATGCTGGCCGACAAATACAGCAAGCGCACCATCCTCGTGTTGTGGAAACTTGCCGAGGTCGCCATGATGGGGCTGGCCCTGGTCGGCTTCCTGTTGCCGCATCTTGCCGGCACCGGGTTGGCTGCTTCCGAGACGCTGGCCCTGTGGAGCGCCGTGCTGGTCGTGTCGGTCGTCTTTCTGATGGGCACCCACAGCGCCTTCTTCGTGCCGGCCAAGTACGGCGTCATGCCGGAGATCCTGCAAGCCACCGTGCTCTCGCGCGGCAACGGCTTCCTGGAAGGGACCAGCTTCGTCGCCCAGATTCTGGGCACGGCCGGCGGCGGCTTCCTGTACGCCAACCTCAAGTCGACGATTTCTCCCCAGGGCAGTGGTCACGCGCTGGAACTGGGTTCGGAATGGCTGATCGGCTTGCTGTTGCTGGGGTTTGCCATCATCGGTGCCATCGCCAGTTTCATGATGGTGCCCATCCCGGCGGCGGCCCCCGAGCGACCCCTGACCTGGAAGTTGTGGCAGCCGCTCCAGGCGAATATCGGCGTGCTGCTGCGGTCACGGCCCCTGGCGTTGGCGGTGCTCGGCATCGCCTTCTTTACCTTCATCACGCTCTTCGCTCGCCAGACCCTCCTGTATAACGGCGAGACCGCGAAAGAGCTGCAAGCCGCCTACAGGCTTCGCGATGCAGCCGACAAGAAAGTCGTGGCGAACACCGCAGACGACCCCGGCGATCTCGATCTGGCCCCTCCGGGGGCTAGCCCCGCTCAGAATGCCGAGCTGAAAGTTGCTTTACTGATTGCCCTGATCGGCCTGGGCATTGGCATCGGCAGTCCTTTGGCCGGGGCGCTCTCCGGCAACAAAGTCGAGTTGGGACTGGTGCCCCTGGGAACGGTGTTCTTGATCTTCTTTACCGCCTTGATGGCTTACGTCCTTCAGTGGGCTTGGCCGCGCGCCCTCTGTCTGGTGCTGGTGGGAGTGGCCGCCAGTTTCTACATCGTGCCCCTGTATACGCTCTTGCAGCATCGGGCGCCCAAGGACAGTAAAGGGAACCTGGTGGCGATGAGCAACTTTATTAACGTCGCCGGCGGGCTCCTGGCGGTGGCGGTGTTTTACCTGGTGACGTTCGGCCTGGAGGCGCTTCTTGGCCTCAACCTGGATGAGACGAACGTCTTGCAGGATCCCACCTTGCTCGAACAGTACATCCAGGAGCTGGAAAAGCAGATGCAGCTACCGCGGATCCTTTTCTTGGTCCTGAGCCTGATGATCGCCGGCATGCTGTTCCTGCTCTGCCGCAAGCTACCGGACTTTTTCGTGCGGGCGCTCTTATGGCTGCGGTCGCACGGTCGGTATCGCCTCAAAGTGGTGGGTCTGCACAATCTGCCCAGCGAAGGTCCGGTCATCCTGGCCACCAACTGCGACCGGTTCGACTCCTGCATGCAAGTCGTGACCGCCACAGATCGGTTTACGCGCTTCATTCTGCTGGAGCACGATGACGATGAGCATCCCCCCTGGTTGCTCCGCTACCTGGCACGGCGTACCGGCTTGGTGCCTTTGCACTCCCACGGCACGCCCCAGGAAGCCTGGGATAAGGCGTTGGCCAAGGCGGCCCGAGCACTCGGCGAAGGCAATCTGCTCGGCGTGACTGCGGACGGCGATGGACCGGTTCCCGAGATGGTGAAGCTGCTGGACCAGTTGCGTGCCTTGACGCCTGCTCCCATCTTGCCCGTTTACTGCGGCTCGCTCTCGCCCCAGCCGGACCATGAGGGGCGGGTCTCGGTCGTGCGGCGCGTTCGGGTGGTGATCGGCCCGCCGTTGCCGCCCGGCGCCACCCCCGCGGAGATCCGCCAGGCCATCCATCTACTTGGCGAGTGGATCCACCAGACCGAACAGACAGGCGCGCCGGCGGTCTCTACCGCAATGATTCCAGGGGCCGCAGGCGCATCGCCGACAAAGAGGGCAACAGACCACCCAGCCCACCCATGATCAGGGTGAAGAGCAAGCCCACGAGGATCGTCCGGGCATCGACCACGAGTTTCAGCACGACGCTCTTGCCGCCGCCCGTGCCGCTGCTGATGATGCTGGTAGCCGACCAGCCGTGGGCCAGCGAACCGAGAGCGCAGCCGATGAGGCCGCCTACCAGAGCCAGGACCAGGGCCTCCAGGAAGAACGAGTGCAGCACCTGCCACCGGGAGAAGCCAAGGATGCGCAGCATGCCGATGTCCTTCGTTCGCTGGCTGATGGCAGCGAACATCGTGTTCATGACGCCGGCCATACCTCCCAGCGCCATGAAGATCGCCAGGAAGCCGATGGCTCCAAGGAATTGGCGATTGGTCGCGGACAGCTTGGAATAGTACTCCGTTTCCACCTGAGCGTTCACCGAGGATTTCTTGTAGTTGGTGGAAAGATCCTCGGCCACGGCTCGAGCCGTGTCGGCGTCGCGCGTGCGCAACACCAGGGAACTGATCGCCTCCTTCCCGTAGAGCGGCGCGACGTACGGCCCCTTGGCCCAGACTTCGGAGTCAAACGTCGCCCCGGCCGATTGCAGGATGCCGACGACAATCCACTTCCGGCCGCCCAGCGGGAGCACGTCCCCAACGCGCAGCGGTTCTTTCTTGAAGTCGTGCCCCAGCTGCCGTGCCGCCCCTTCGCCGAGGACTGCCTGAATCGCCGTCTCCCCAGTGGCAGTGCCTTCAGCGGGCAAGTCTTGCACACCGGCTTGCGAGAACCAGCTGCCTCCGGGGTACAGGTTCAGGCCGTGCACCCGCCCGGAGATTTCGGGGTCGAGCAGACCACGCACCTGCACGAAACGGCGCCGCTCCGGTTGGCCAGGCTCAGCCGGCAGCGGCTGCGTGATGACGAGGAACTGCTCCGTGCTGCACAACGGCCGACCTTGCTCGTTGGTCAGTACGCCGGGCTGACGCTCGATATCCCCGGCATCGGTAAACATCATCGAGCTGAACTGCTCGTCCGTGGCGCCCTGGGATAGCACGATAACGTTCTCGGGATGGCCGCTCACTTCCGTCAGGCGCGTCATGCCGTTGACAAAGGCGAGCATGATAACCAACAACGAGACCACCAGGGTAAAGGCCAGCAAGGTCAGCAGGCTCGTTTTCCAGCGCACGCTCAGGTTGCGGAAGTTATAGGTCAGCGGTACCTTGCGGACCGGGGCGAACAGCAAAACGACCAGGACGACTTCGGCCAACAGCACCAGCAGGCTGGCGGTCGCGATGGCCAGGAACAGGCCGCCGAAAATGCCCACCAACCCGAAGGCGAAGTAGAGCACGGCACCGAGGGCGAGGATGAGCACGACGACGATACTGGGGAGGATCCAGCTACGTAACATACCTTCTCTCCGTTTAGCCCTGAGCACTCGGGCGAGCGCGGCCGCCGCGCTCGCCCGAGGCTCGCGGCTAAACTTACGGAAACCAACTTCTCAAGCCACTTTCGAAAAGACTTCCGAAACCTTGACCGTGCGTGCGGACCAGGCGGGCAGGAGGCTGCCGGCCAGGGCCGTGAGCGCTCCGACCACCACGCCCCACCACAGCGCATCGGCATAAACATCGAAGAGCGGGAAGAAGGCGATCGGGAACTTGATTCCTCCCATAACATGATGAACCAGGACGTACGTCAGGCCGGCACTTGCCAAACCACTACTGGCGCCGATCAGCACCGCTTCGCCGAGAACCATGGCCAGGATGCGCCCCGGCCCAAAGCCAAGCACCTTGAGGACAGCCATCTCGGTGAGGCGTTCGCGTACGCTGATGCTGATAGCATTGGCCAGGATCATGGCCATGGTGATGACGATCGCCGGCATCAGTAGCCACTTCAATCCCCACAACAGGTCGCGATACGGATCGAGGAAGGACGCGATCCCTGAAGATGCCGTCTCGCATTTGACGGCCGGCACCGTGAACTCGCTCGAAGTCATGATCTGCTCGGCCACGCGTTGGAAGGCTGCCGTATCGGGCACACGCAGCCAAACCAGGTTGAGGGTCCTGTTGGCCATCGGATGCTTGTCCCCGTTGTGCGTGCGCGGATAAGCATCGAGGGCATCATTGAGATAATCCCGATTCATGACGGCCGAGTTGTTGTACCGGCCATCAGGAAACGTGCCGACGATCTCGAATTCCAGATCAATCCCCTTGTAAGTGAAGCTTGTGAGCTTGCAACGTTCGCCGATCCTTTTGTTCATCGCCTTGAGCTTGTCCAGGCCGATAAGGATGCCGTCTTTCTTGTCGATCAGCTTCTGCTCTCCGATCGGATCCAGCTCCTCCAGGTCGTCCATCATCGATCGCAGCTTGCGCGGATCCATGGCGAAGGCAAACATGAAGTTCTCCGGCGTCATCTTGGTGGGGTCGAAGGTGCCGCCGTAGAACTGCCAGGTCATGTGATCTTCCGGATGGACGTCTCCCGGGCGCGAGGCGGCTCCGTCTTCGAGACCGGCATGATAGGCGAACGGCATCTGGCTGGGGAGCTGCCAACGCTCGGTGACGATTGCTTTGAGGTCCTTGGACTTCTCGGTCATCACCACATCGAGAACGACCAGGAACGACCAGACCAGCGAGACGACGAACACCAGGACCATGATCGCCAGACTGGTCAATCCGGTGCGCAGGGGATTGCGGAGCAAGCTCTTGGCTACGAAGCTAAGGTGGCGGCGGAACACGAACGCCAGCCAGCCGGCGAGGGCCAGCGCGACGAGTGCACCCAGAATGGCGTAGGGCTTATATTCCGGGTTTTTATGGAGAAAGCGCAAGAACTCTTCCAGCTTGAAGAAGTATTCCATCGCACGAACCTCTCCGAGTGAAACCGTTTCTAATGCCCCGGAAATGGTGCCGCCCCACCCCGCGCTTCCATGATCGCTGCGCTCGTCGGTGCCAACGGCGTTGATCCCCGAGCCTCGGCAGTCGGCATATCACCCACGAGCTGTCCTTTTTCCAGGTGCAGGATGCGCTGCGCACGTTGCGCGGCGCGCGGGTCGTGTGTCACCATGAGGATGGTCTTGCGTAGGCCCTTTTGCAGCTCGCCCATGAGGTTGAGGATTTCCTCGGCGGAACGGGCATCGAGATCGCCGGTCGGCTCGTCCGCCACGATCAGCGTGGGATCGGTGACGATGGCCCGAGCGATACCGACGCGTTGCTGCTGGCCGCCGGAGAGCTGCCCCGGTCGATGCTTGAGCCGGTCCGACAGGCCGACCAGGTCCAGGGCGGTCAATACTTGCTGGCGCCGTTGCTTGCTCGAGAGCGGCAACAGCAGCAGGGGCAGCTCGACGTTTTCGTACGCCGTCAGCACCGGCAGCAAGTGGTAGAACTGGAAGATGAAACCGACGTGCCGCGTGCGCCAGTGCGCCAGCTGGCCCTCGGACATGCTCGAAATCAACTGCTCGCCAACCACGATGGCGCCCTGGCTGGGCTTGTCGAGCCCGGCGATCAGGTTGAGCAGCGTGGTCTTGCCCGATCCCGACGGCCCCATCAGCGCGACAAAATCGCCAAGGCCCACGTCGAGGTCGATGTCGACCAGTACCGGGATGACCTGGTCGCCACGGACGTAGTACTTCGTCAGCTTGCGGACCTCGACCAGCGTCT
>JBGQLF010000282.1:0-9302 GCA_041499985.1 Gemmataceae bacterium | reverse complement strand
GGCCAGCAGGAAACAAGCCAGTGCACATACCACCGCCGCTAGCAGGATCAACCCCTTAAAGGCGAGATCGGGACCGTCTTCCGCGGCCCTGTCCAATCCTACCCCGGGGATGAAATACTGGGTGATTTCGACAAGAAGAAACGGAAGCAGCCTGACCTCCTCGTCGCCGTTCAATCGGTCCCCGACAAAGAGATCCGCAGACGCTCCGACAAGAACTGCGGCCTCAACCATCGGTGTACCCAGGCCGAACAACGCCTGGGCAGACGAAGGCTCAATGAGGGGCCGGTGCGGCAGCGTCCGGCGGGCGAGTTCGCGGCCCGAAGCATCGTACTCCACTAAATAGCTGGGCCTGGTCTTGATGGCCGCGGCCGGCAGGTGCCACGAGGGTTCGTACCAGATCACAAACCGCCGCGGGTTATCCAGCCGGCCAACGCGCACGGTGCCATAGTCCTCCCGGTCGTAGGCGGTGGGCGCGGCCAAGACCGGCGCGCCCGCCTCATCCACGACGTGGACGGACTTGTCGGTGACCACGAAAACCAGGGGCACCTTTTGGCTCTCGTCCTTCCACCGGACGGCCGATCTGACGGCCTGCCCTTCAGCAGGAGTGAAGAGGGTTCGGAGGGTGCGTCGCGCAAAATCCACCGTGTACACGCCGCCGGGAAAAGCTAAATAGGCAGTGGGGCCGACCTCGAATGGACGGGTCGGGTAATAAAGCGTGCCCTCGAAGCGCTCCCTCGGTTGCCGTTCGGTAGGGGCGAAGCCCTCGGGGCCGAAACTGCCGATCAGCCGCTTGGATTGCCGATCGTAACCTAGCAGGCGGCCCTGGTCGGTGACGTAGAACCAGCGCTCGCCGTCTAAACTGGAATCGTTCTGGTACGGCACCAAGAACCGGCCGGGATTTCGGTAACTATGGAACCTGGGCCAGGCATTCCCGGATACCGGAGCTTCGATCTCCCGGACCGAATGGTAATCCAGCCACTTACCCTTGAGCTCGGGCGGCTCCTGCCCTTCAAGGTCGGTTACGCGCGGGCCCTTGCCTCTTTCGGAATGGACGAGCAGCACTCGCCCCCCGCGGTCGAGTACGTACCGGTCCTTCATGTCGATATCGAACCACGCCCCGAGCGCAAGCTTGAGCGTAACGCTGAGGACCAGCAGCCCGGCCAAGAACGTCCCGGCCAGCGCGGCCTTGGCAAGTGGCGGCTGCGGTTTGTACGCACCTCCGGTAAGGAAGCTCCCCCACGCGGCCACCGCCACCAACGCGCCGAAGATGCCGATCGCCAGCAGGGCGTGCCAGAACTCGGGGAGTGTCCACACGAGGCACGAAGAGAGAAAGGCTGCGGCCAGCCCCAGGCACCGGCTGCCGTACCAGCGCGCCTCCCTCTGGGCCGTAAGCATCCCCGCGAAGTAATAGACGACGCCTGTGAGGATGTCCGCCAGCCAGGGCAGCACCATGGGCCAGCGGAACGGTGCGGGGACGTGTCCCGGCGTGGCGGCCCAGCCCACGGCACACGCGAGGGGGATCCCCAGGGCCAACAGGTACAGTCCCACGCCCGCGCCCGCTTTACCCAGGAAGATTTGGGAACGGCTCATGGGCCGGTGCAGCAGCGAACGCGCATCGCCGCGCGACTCGAAGAAGACCTGCAGGAAACCCAGCACAGCGCCAAACACGGCCGCGACGAAGCTGAGGAATTGCAAGAATTCGTAGTCCATGAGCGCGGGGGGCCCGAGGAGGGCCTTGACCCCGCCGACCAGGAACAGAGGCAGTGCGGCCCACTTGAGGTTTTCCTGGCACTCTTTCCAGATCAGCGATTTCATTGCGCGACTCCCGAGGTGTTGAGTAATAAACTCTTTTTGCCATGCCGGCCAACGTACGCAATCAGGGCGTCTTCCAAGCTGATGGGCTGTTCGTCCACCGCTTCGGCCCCCAGGGATTGAAGATTACGCTCGAGCTGGCCGTTGGGGTTGGCCACGATGAGAGTCAACTCGTTCTCGGCCCGCGTCACCTGGAGCAGGCCGGGGATGGCGGGCAGGTCGCAAGGCGGTTCGCCGGGGAAGCGCACGCTGAGCCGGCGCACGCGGTCGCGGAACGTCTCGACGCCACAGCAGGCCCGCAGGACGCTGTAGTCCAGGACCGCGACCTGGTCGGCGACACGTTCCACATCATCCAACAGGTGGGAAGAAAAGAAGATGGTGCGCTCGCGGCTGCGGGTGAAGTAAATCATGGCCTCCAGCAAGGACCTGCGGGCGGCAGGGTCCAGCCCGGTGGCCGGATCGTCGAGCATCAGCACCTCCGGCTCGATCGCCAGCGTCATGGCCAGGTGGAGCCCGGCGCGCTGGCCGTGCGACAGGTGACCAGTCTTGGTACGCGGGTCAATGGCGAAGTAGTCGATGACCGCGGCGAAGGTGTCGTGATTCCAGTGGGTATAGAAGCCTCTTTGAAAGCCCTCACACTGGCCGACCCGCATCCAGCCATAGACGGGATGGCCCTCGGCCATGTAGCCGATGCGGGCGCGGGCTTCGGGCGGCAAGACTGTACTGTCGTAGCCCAGGATGGTGGACGAGCCGCGCGTCGGCTCCAGAAGGCCCAGGATCATGCGGATGGTGGTCGTCTTGCCGGCGCCATTGCGTCCAATGAAGGCAAAGACGCTGCCGCGTGGCACGCGGAAGGAAAGGCTGTCCACAGCACACTTGCTGCCGAAGAACCGGGTCAGCCCGTGGGCCTGGATTACGGAGTCGCGGTGATTCATGGCATCGGCGGCTTCGAAAGCTTCGGGTCGGATCATGGTCCTGCTCCTGTGGTTTTGGCGCCCCAGTCCAGTGCCGCCAGCTTTTCATCCACGGCCTTGCGGATCTCGTCGGCTGTGAAGTCGAGGAAGACAGCCTCGTGGATGAAGGTGTCCACGGCCTGGCGCAAGCGCCGTAGACGTTCGGCCTTGCTGTAGATCTGCCGCTTCTCGGCCACGAAAAAGCCCAGGCCCTGCTGGGACTCCAGCACGCCGTCGCGCACCAATTCCCCGTACGCCTTGGCCACCGTGTTGAAGTTGATCAGCAGCTGCTCGGCCAGGTTGCGCACGCTGGGCATGGCGTGGCCGGCGGGTAAGGCTCCCGTCGCGACGGCCAGGCGCACCTGATCGACAATCTGGCGGAAGATCGGCGTGCCAGCTCCGGTCGTGATGTGAATGTGAAAAGCGGCCACGGGCTCCCCCACTGTACTAGTTATACTAGTACAGAATAGGCATGGTGGGTTACGATTGTCAAGCCCCTGTGCGGAGTTTTTTTCGAAGCCGAATCATGGCCGCGGACGACATGAAGAATCCGGTGCTGGCAGTGAGACATACGTCTCATGCTCAGTGTCATGCGGGCGTCTTCGTCAGCGATTCGTTGAACGCTTCCTCCGTCATCAAGCCGCGACCCTTGAGCTGGGAGCGAACCAGGAACAGATCGTGCTCGTAAACCCGATCCGTGGGACGGTAGGGGCGGAAAAGGAACACCGTGTTCGAAGAAGGATGCTCGAACCGCCAACCTTGCTGGTCGCGGCCCAGGGAGAAGCCCATTTGTTCCAGGAACCTCTGGAGCTGCGCAAATCGAACCTGGCTAGTTTTCATGGCTGTGCGTCTCCTCTCTTGGCCAGGGCTGCATCGCGGAGCTTGGCGAACTCCCGGATCGCCGCTTCATCGGGGTGCCGGAGCATTCACACAAGGAGTATCATCGGCCCAAAGCTCAACCGCAAGATCAGCAGTCGCTTCCACCGCTGTGGCAAGGTTGTTTTATCGACGCTCCTCGGCTGACGGGTCTGTTGGAGCGACGACATCCACAGCAGCTCTCCCTACAATAGCGGCATCTTCGGCTTTCACTGCTCTTGACCGCGAAGGCGGCCCGATGACCTGCCGGCAACGGAGGTGAGGAGGTGCTCGACGCCAGAATTCGCCGGGCGATCGATCCGGCGCTCGATCGGATCGGCGCTGCCCTGGCGTGCCGGGGCCTCGGCGCCAACGAGGTTACCGTCGGCGGTTTCCTGATGGGAGTGGCGGCCTGGGGCGCTCTGGGCGCGAGCGCCTACGGGTTGGCGGCGGCGTTGATCCTGGCTAACCGCCTGGCGGATGGGCTCGACGGCGCCGTGGCCCGGCGCAAAGGCCCGACGGACCTGGGCGGCTATCTCGACATCGTGCTCGACTTCATCTTCTACGCCGGCGTGCCGTTCTTCTTCGCGGTGGGACGGCCCGAGACTGCCCTGTCCGCAGCCTTCCTAGCCTTCAGCTTCGTGGGCACGGGTGGCTCGTTCCTCGCTTTCGCCGCCATCGCTGCCAGGCGCGGGCTGACCACCACGACGCACGGCCGCAAGGCGATCTACTATCTGGGCGGCCTCACCGAGGGTACGGAGACAATCGGTCTCTTCATACTGATTTGTCTGTTGCCCGAGCAGTTCGACTTGCTCGCGTGGACCTTTGGGGTGCTCTGCTGGCTGACGACCGCCAGCCGCGTTGCCACCGCGGTCGAGGCGTTTCGCCCCAGCGGGGCGGCTGTGGCCAACGAGAAAACGGCAGCAACCCAGGTGCACGACTGACTGTGCAGGCCCTGTTGCCTTTCCTGGGCTTTCCAAGCTAGAATATGAACGGGAGTTCACTTGCTATCCGTTTTGAGTTGTTTTTCTCAAGGAGCAAGTGGAGGATATCGGGCTGGGAAGCGAAAGAAGCTCGCGGAGGCGGTCATGGCAACTTCCTTGGATGTGGCGCGGTACTTGATTCATCTGGCGTCGCCGGCCGAAGATGAGGACGTTGACTGCCTTTCGCATCTGCGCTTGCAGAAGCTCCTTTATTACGTACAGGGCTGGCACCTTGCCGCTTTCGGCAGGCCGCTTTTTGCAGGCCAGATCGAAGCCTGGACACACGGGCCGGTTGTCCGAGAGGTTTACCCAACATTCCGCGCTTACGGCTGGCAAGCCATCCCGCCGACGGAAGGGGCGGACCCGTCCGGCCTGTCTCAGAAGGAGAAGGCTTTCATTCGCTCCATCTGGGATGTCTACAAGCAGTATTCAGCTACTGCCTTGCGGGACATGACGCACCAAGAGGCCCCGTGGCTTGAGGCAAGAGGGAGCCTTGCCCCAAACCAGCGGTGCGAAAACGTCATCAGCTCTGATTCCCTGCGAGCGTTTTTCCTGCCAAGGCTCAAGGAGCAAATCTTCCAGAGCGACGCGCGCCTCGACCGGGAAGTATGGGAGAAGTCGGAGGAGGCAATGAAGGAAGGGCGTGTTCAAACAACGCAGGAGATTCGCCGTGAGCTTCATCGTCGTCGTTCCGGAGCCTCTGAGGAATGAGATTTCTTCTTGGGGTCTCTCAATAGACGCCGAACTGTTGCTGTATGAGAGACTGGAAAGCGATTTAGCGGACGGCCACGAAGACAAACTGCCCCGCCTGGCTGCACCCTCGCCAACGTATATCTACGATCTTGAGTTTCAAGATCCGCTCCTCTTGGGTATCAGGCACTACTGCACCTTCTGGCTCACTTACGGCGAATTAGATAACGCCCTCTACGTCAGGCAGTGCACCCATAAGCAGGTGGAGTGCTGGGATTCCTGATGTCACCGGTCTCCTATCACCCAGGCGCGCGTGGCGGCTTTGGCCAAAGAGAAAACGGAAGCAACCCGGCCGCACGACCAACCATTTAGAAACTGTTTTGCTCTGTCCCAGGAGATCCCGATGCCGCCGCGAACGACCCGCCGCCAGTTCCTGTCTACCGTTGCTAAAGTGGCGGCCGGGAGTGTTGTCGCCGGCTGCGGAGGCCGAGGCGGCCAAGGCGTTGGCCCTTTCGCCGGCCGCGAATTACGGGTGTTCGTCTACGCCGGCGGGCACGAACAGACGATGCGGGAGGTGTTCGTTCCCCGCTTCGAGGCCGTTACCGGGGCGACCGTTACTCTCCACCCGGGCTGGTGGGACGGCATCCCAAAACTGAAAGCGGCGCCCGCCAAGGACCCGCCGTTCGACCTGGTCATCAGCGATGCGACACAGGGCTACCCGGCAGCCAGGGAGGGGATGTTCGTCCAGCTCGACCTGGCCAACATCCCCAACCATAAGTCCCTGGCCCCGCCCGCTCTGGACAACTGGGTGTTCCGGGATCGCTACGGCATCACCTTTCCGGACTCGGTGATGACCCTGGCGTATAACAAGCTTCAGGTCCCCGAAGCACCCCGGCGCTGGGCTGATCTGTTTCGCCCGGACCTGGCCGGGAAACTCGGGCTGTATAACGCCTTTTACATGTCCCTGTTCACCTTTGCCTGCGCGAAGGCCGACCTGGACGGCCGGGCGGGCACGGCCCACGACCTGGTGAAGGACGATCTGGAGGGGGTGCTGCGGTTCGCCCGCGAGCACCGCGGCCGCGTGAAACTGTGGTGGCCGACTTCGACCGATATGATCCTCGGGCTGGCCAACCGGGAGTGTGTGGCCGGGAATATGCACAGCCCAGAATACGTCACGGCCCTGCGGGAAAAGGCGGACCTGGGGGCGAGCGTGCCGGACGCCGACCGAGCGTTCGTCCAGGTGTTCTGGTCCATCCCGGCCGGTAGTAAGAACAAGGACCTGGCCGAGCGGGCAATTGATGCCATCTTCTCCGAGGAGTTGCAACTGGAATTTGCCCGTCGCGGCTCGGCGTCCGCAGTGCCCGCCATCGCCGAGCGGATAGCCGCCGCGGACCCGTTCTGGAAGCAGCTCTACCCCCATACCGCGGACCAATTCCGCAGCCTACGGTACTATCCGTATGACGTTTATGCTGAACACTGGGACCAGCTCGCGGACGCCTGGGACCGCACCGTCCTCCGCAGAGGGTGACACCGCTCTGCCGACCGACGCGGTCCGGATTAACGGGGTGACGTTCGGATACAGCCCGACTCCGGTAATCCGCGATCTATCCCTGGCCGTCCCAGCTGGGGTGTTTCTAACCCTGCTCGGCCCATCCGGATGCGGGAAGACCACCCTGCTCAAGCTGATCGGTGGTTACCTGGGTCTGGCGGCGGGGCACATCGTCCTTCGCGGTCGAGACGTGACCGACCTGCCCCCCGAGAAACGAAATGTCGGGATGGTATTCCAGCACTACGCCCTGTTTCCACACCTGTCCGCTCGCCGGAATGTCGCGTTCGGTCTGGAAGTCCGTCGGGTGCCCAGGGCCGACCGCGATCGGCGGGTCGAGGCCATGCTCGACTTGGTTGGGCTGACCCCGGCTGAACGAGCCCGGAAACCCACCGCGTTGTCCGGCGGGCAACAGCAGCGGGTGGCCCTGGCCCGGGCCTTGGTGTTCGCCCCGGAGACGCTGTTGCTCGACGAACCCTTGGCCAACCTGGATCGACACCTGCGGGACCAGCTCCGGGCCGAGCTGCGCCGGCTGCACCGCCAGACCGGAGTGACGACGCTCATGGTCACGCACGACCAAGACGAAGCCCTGGCCGCGTCCGATCTGATTGGAGTCCTGGCAAACGGGCAAGTCCTGCAACTCGGGCCGCCAGCCGAGGTCTATCATCGGCCTCGGACTCCGTTCGTCGCCCGCTTCCTTGGGGATGCCAACCTGCTTCCCGGAGCATTGCTTGGGGGTGACCCAGACCAGCAGATCCTGGTCCGGCCCGAGCGTTGCGTCCTCGGCCCGACGGCGGGGACCTGCCAATGGTGCTGGCCCGGCCGGGTCACGGATGTGTCGTTTCTCGGATCGGATCTCTTGGTCGAGGTAGCCTGTGACAGAGGGAACATTCGAGTCCGGTGCAGGCCGGCTCAGGAGATCCACCCAGGTGACGCCGTCCGGGTCGGCATTCCTGCCGACGCCGCTTGGCCAATCCCCGACCTGGACGGGCCGCACGCATGACCCGCCGACTAGCCCCGTACCTGCTGTCGGCGCCAGCCGCCGCCCTGCTCCTCATGCTCTTGGCCGGCCCCCTGGTCCTCCTCGTCCGGGTCAGCCTCTACGAGCCGGCTCAGGGTCACGGGTTCTTCACACCCGGCACCTGGACGCCCACCAACTTCGCTTCCGTCAGCGACGGGTATGGGTTGAGCCTGCTCGGGTTCACGGTCCTCTTCGGGGCCGGAGTGGCTATCCTGACGGTCCTCTTTGCCTACCCGTTCGCCCTGTTCATCCGCACTTTGCCTCCGTTCTGGCGGCGGGTGGCTGTCATTGCGGTGCTCCTGCCGAAATTGGCCAGCGTGCTCGTGATCCTGTTTGGGCTCCAGCAGCTATTGGGCAACGCCGGTCCTGTGAATCGGGTGCTGCTGGCCGCTGGGGTGATCGACGAACCCATCCAACTTGTCCGCAATCGACTCGGAGCGTTGCTCGGCGAGGTGTACTTGATCCTTCCCTACGTCGTGTTGGTCCTGGTCGTTCAGGTTCTGGGGATTGACCCGAACCTGGAGGCCGCCGCGCGCGGGCTGGGGGCGTCCCGGTGGCAGACGTTCCGCCGCGTCACCTTACCCTTATCGATCCCGGGGCTGGTCTTGGCCGGGCAACTCGGGCTGATGTGGGGGCTGGGCGCGTTCCTCGGCCCGTTGCTCCTGGGGGGACCGGCCGAGACGACCCTGTCCGTGGAAGTCTACCGGCAAGCGTTCGAGTACAGCCGGTGGCCGCGGGCGGCCGCGGGAGCTGTCCTGCTTGTGGTGACCGTCGCCGGCCTCCTTGCCGGATACGCGTCCCTGTCTCGCTTCGTCCGGAGGGCGCCATGACCGCCGGACGCCTGACCGTGCTCATCGTCGGGTGGCTGACCGTGACCGGGTTGCTGGTCCCGCTCCTGTTCGCCGCCTGGGTCTCGTTCTCCCCCGACTCGTTCCTCACCCCACCGGCCAAGGAATGGTCGTTCCGATGGTACGCAGCCTTCGCTGCGGACCGCCGCTGGGTTACTGCTCTTGGCCGGAGCCTGGTCGTCGCCAGTCTGGCCGCCGGTGTCGCCCTCACGGCAGGAGTTCCGCTCGCATACGCCGTCGCTCGACAACGGTTCCGAGGGCGGGGGGGGCTGGCCACGGGGGTCCTCGTCCCGGCGTGCGTTCCCCCGGCTGTGTTGGGGATGGGCCTGCTGCCGCTGCTGCATGCGGTCGGCCTGTGGGGCACTCTCACGGGTCTGGTGCTGTCTCATGGCCTGGTCGGGCTGCCGGTCGTCTACCTGATCGCACGGGTTCATCTGCACCAGACCAGCTCGGAACTGGAGCTGGCTGCCCGAGGACTCGGGGCGACCCCCTGGCAGGCGGCCGTGCGGGTCACCTTCCCACTTCTGCGACCGGCCCTGTTGGCTGGGGCGATGGCCGCATTCGTCTTGTCGCTCAATGAAGCGATGCTTACTC
>JBGQLF010000281.1:0-9333 GCA_041499985.1 Gemmataceae bacterium | reverse complement strand
GTGGCACGGACATTCCTGTCCGTGGCGGCTCGACCGGGACGCAGCCCGGCCGGACAGGAATGTCCGGCCCACCGTGCAAGGATCGGCCTCGCCGGAGACAGTGCCGGGGAGCGTGCCGTGGGTTGGAAGTTAACCCTTGCGATGACGGATCTTAGCGCGCATGCGGCGCTTCTTGCGTCCGACCTTGCGGCGTCCCGCGCTGTGACGACTGCTTCCCATGGCAAAATCTCCCGGAACCCTTGGCGAAGGGCAGCAAAAAAATGATTCTAGGCACCCGCCGGGCCCTGGCAAGGGAGCAAGCCCCCGGTTGCTCCGGTTTGGCGAGCCGGATGAGCAATGCCGCCGTCGCGCTCGTCACAGGCGATTCGGATTGTCCAATCCAACTCGATTCAGGAATTTAGCTTCCCTTTTTATTCAACCTGATTTGCCACAATTACCATAATCGGCAAACATATCAGAGTGAAGTCGTAGCGCACCGCTAATCGCTGGCGCGAACAGCAGCATCTCCCTTGCCCCAGTGAGAGAGATTAGCAGTCACTAACTTAATTCCGGCTCTAAACCACATTCGGGGTTGCCGGTCGCCCAGGGCACAGGTATACTTCCCTTTTTCCTTTGCCGCAACCGCTTTAAGGTCAGCAAGTGGTTCGCTGGAAATCAGTTAGGCAATGGACGTCGGGCATGCGTTTCAACCTGGTGGATCGGATTATCGAAGTCGAACCCGGTCGCCGGCTGCAAGCGGTCAAGCAGTTAACGCTGGCCGAGGAGTACCTGGCCGACCACTTTCCGACTTTTCCGGTCATGCCCGGAGTGTTGATGCTACAGAGCCTGGTCGAAGCGGGCTCCTGGCTCCTGCGGATTAGTGACGATTTTCGCTACAGCGTGATTGTGCTCCGCGAAGCGAAGAATGTCAAATATGGCGCCTTTATGGAGCCGGGCCGGCAGATGCTGTTGACGGCCGAGCTGATCGAACAGAACGGGGCGTTGGCGGAGTTCAAGGGAAGAGGCGAGGTGGACGGCAACACCAGCGTGACCGCTCGCTTTGTCTTGACTCGCTACAACCTGCACGACCGCAACCCAGCCCTGCGGCCGACTGATGACCAACTACTCGCCCATTGGCGCGCCCGCTACAGCGTGCTTACAGGAGACCTCGCCCGTTGTTGAGGGGCCCGGGAGCCCAGGTCGGCTCCTGGTGTACGGAAACTCGCATGAGACTGAAGGAACAAGTCGCGCTGGTGACCGGCGGCAGCCGTGGGATTGGGCGGGCCATCGTCAAGGCCTTCGTCGCGGAAGGCGCCAAGGTCGCCTTTGTCTATCGCGGCAATCAAGCGGCTGCCGAGAGCCTCGTCCGTGAAATCGCGGAGGCAGGTGGGACGGCTCTGGCTTTGCAGGCGGACGTGACCGATGCCGCGGCCGCACAGGCGTGTGCGGAGCGGGTCGAGAAGGAATGGGGCCGGCTCGACATCCTGGTCAACAACGCCGGGGTGGTCCGTGACGACCTCTTTGTGCGCCTGGAGCCGGAAGCCTGGCAGATGGTGCTCCAGACCAACCTGGGAGGCACCTACAATTTCTGTCGGGCCGTCGCCTACACGTTGATGAAGCAGCGGCGTGGGCGGATCATCAATCTCTCGAGCGTGGCCGCCGAGCACGTCAACCTGGGCCAGACCAATTACGCCGCGAGTAAGGGAGCAATCAACGCCTTTACGCGCGCCCTGGCGGTGGAGCTGGCTAGCCGGGGGGTGACGGTCAATGCCATCGCGCCGGGCTTCATCGAGACGGACATGAGCGAAGCGGTGCGCAACAAGGCGGGCGATATGATCAAGAAAATGATCCCGATGCGGCGCCTGGGCCAGCCCGAGGATATCGCCCGGGTAGCGGTGTTCCTGGCCAGTGCCGATAGTGCTTACATCACGGGGCAGGTTCTGACCGTGGATGGAGGCTTGAGTTTGGGAGCGGCTGCCGGCTAGGGCCGGCCCCACGAGACCCTGACTAGCCTGACTGTTATTGAACGTAGCCACAAGCGTCCTCGCTTGTGGGCTGTCGAAGCCACAAGCGAGGACGCTTGTGGCTACGATTCGAGTTGTGGAGCAGGAAGAAGCAGTACGCAAGAGGCTGTGATCCTCGGCCGCTACGCCGAGGTTAGGTTCACTTGTTTGTGTGGAGGATGGTGTTTATGCCGACCCAGGAAGAGATTTACACGAAGGTATCCACGACGCTGGTCGAAGCACTCAACGTTGACGAGGAGGAGATCAAGCCGACTTCCACGCTACAAGGTGACCTGGGGGCCGAGTCCATCGACTTCCTGGACATTGTCTTCCGCCTGGAACGCGAGTTTGCCATCAAGATTCCGCGCGGCGAACTCTTCCCGGAGTCGATTTTCCAGGGCGATCCGGAGTTCGTTCAGAACGGCCGGGTCACGGATAAGGGCCTGGCCGAGCTGCGCAGCCGGATGCCGTTCGCCGATCTGGACAAGTTCGAGGCCAATCCCGAAATGAGCGCGCTCAGCGACCTCTTTACGGTCGACATGATCACGCGCTATATCGAAGGCAAATTGAGCCAGGCGAACGGGAATTAAGTAACTAGTCCTTTGACAAGCGACCGTGAATAGGTGGCACGCCCTGAGTCCTCGAAGGGCGTGGGTTGTGTCGCTCGCCACGCCCTTCGAGGACTCAGGGCGTGCCACCCGATCCGAAGCTCGCGGCGAAGCGGGGACTGGTTATGCTGAAGCCCACGGGGAATCCTCCGTGGGCTGAGTTACCTATGCGCTGGATTTGGATCGACCGATTTCTGGAATTCGATCACGGGAAGTCGGCTCGGGCGGTCAAGAACCTGAGCCTGGCGGAGGACTACTTCGCCGACCACTTCCCTGGGTACCCGGTCATGCCGGGCACGCTCATCCTGGAAGGACTGGCCCAGACCGGGGGCATCCTCGTGGGCGAGGCGAACGATTTCCAGGAAAAGGTGATCCTCGCCAAGATCCCGTGGGCGCGCTTCCATCGCGAAGCCCTGGTGGGGGACCAGTTGATCTATGCAGTGGAGATGCTCCACTTGCGCCCCGAAGGGGCAGCGGTGCAGGGCCGGGTCACGGTGGGTGAGGCGCTGATCGCGGAGGCGGAGATCTTCTTCGCCCACCTGGATCAAGCGCGCTCCCAGCAGCTGTTCGGAGACCATAACTTTGTCTTCACCGGCGAGTTGAAGCACCTGTTGGGACTGGCCAAGATCCTCGCCAACCGCACCGATTCAAGGACGAAGGGCTGAGAAGCTCCCAGGAGAAGGATTCCCTTGTCACTAGCCCGAAGCGCTAGCGAGGGAAGGTCCTCCCTCGCTAGCGCTTCGGGCGGCTAGTGGTTGGGAGGGAGGTGAGGCTCCGTCCGCGAGCTGGGCACGACAAAACCAGGCTTTCCTCCTTCGGACTTTCGTACTTTGTACTTGGGTGCATCATGGCTTCCTCAACCCGCCGTGCCGTCATCACCGGACTTGGGATCGTCAGTCCGATTGGGCTGGATGTGGCCTCGTTTTGGCAAGCGCTCGCCGAAGGGCGCAGCGGCGTCCGGGCCATCACGTCTTTCGACGCCAGCGCCTTGCCCACCGGCTTTGGAGGCGAAATCCTCGGCTTCGATGCCAAGAATTATATCGATAAAAAAGAGCGTAAGAGCATCAAGATCATGTCCCGCACCATCCAGCTGGCGGTGGCCGCCGCCCAGCTCGCCCTGGACGATGCGGCCGTGGACAAGCAGCAGCTCGATCCCACACGCTTTGGAGTCGAGTTCGGCGCGGGGCTGATCGCCAGTGAGCTGGAAGAGCTGGGCGTGGCGGCCCAGTTGAGCGCCAACTGCCGGCCCGGTGTCGTGGATCTGGAGAAGTGGGGCACAGAGGGGTTGGGCGCAATGCCGCCCTTGTGGATGCTGAAATACCTGCCCAACATGTTGGCCTGCCACATCTCGATTCTGCACAACGCTCAGGGACCGAACAACACCGTCACGGAAAACGACGTGGCCAGCCTGCTGGCCCTGGGCGAGGCCTACCGCATCGTACGGCGCGACCAGGCGGATTTCTTCCTGGTCGGGGGCGCCGACAGCAAGATCAATCCGCTCAGCCTGGTGCGGCACAGCCTGTTCGTGCCCTTGTCACGCCGCGGCCATGCGCCCGAGAAGGCCTGCCGGCCCTTCGAGCGCGACCGGGACGGCATCGTGCCGGGCGAAGGCGCGAGCGTGTTCGCGCTGGAAGACCTCGACCACGCACGCCGCCGGGGGGCACGCATCTACGCCGAGGTGGTCGGCTTCGGAGCCGCGTTCGATCGGGCACGCTCCGGCGCCGGGCTGGCGCGGGCCATGCGCGCTGCTCTGTCCGAGGCCGGCATCGGTCCGCAAGACGTGGATCATGTCAACGCCCAGGGCTTTAGCGCCCTCGAGAGCGACATCTGGGAAGCGCGGGGCCTGCGCGAAGTCTTCGGCGACTGCCAGCCGCCGGTGCCGGTGTTCGCGGCCAAGAGTTATTTCGGCAACCTCGGCGCCGGCAGCAGCGTTACCGAGCTGCTCGCCAGTCTGCTGGCCCTGGGCCACGGCATTTTGCCGCCGACCTTGAACTACGAATCTCCCGACCCGAAATGTCCGATCCCGGTGGCCGCCGGGACTTCCCGGCCGGTCACGCGCGCGCACGTGCTCAAGGTCGGCTTTACCGAGATGGGACAATGCGCCGCGGTGGTGTGCCGCCGCTGGGTGAACTAACACACTTGTTCGTTTAGCCGCGAGCCTCTGGCGAGCGCGAACGCCGCGCTCGCCAGAGGCTCGCGGCTAAACGAAGGAGACTTCAAGCCATGCAGACTCCTTCGCCAGCGAACCGCGCGCGTCGCCGCGTCGTCATCACGGGCATGGGCGCCGTCACCCCGCTGGGCAACAGCGTCGCCGCGATGTTCGAAGCGCAGCTCCAGGGACGCAGCGGCGTGGGACCGATCACGCTGTTCAATGCGCGCCGTTTCCCCACGCAGTTTGCCGCTCAGGTGAAGGATTTCGACCTGGGTCATTACGTCAAGGACCCCCAGCGCTGGGAACATTCCGGCGTCAATAGTCGCTTCGCGGCGGGCGCGGCCCAGCAAGCCCTGGCCGATGCCGAGTTGCTCGAGGCCGCCCACATCGACCGGACGCGTTTCGGCGTCTACCTCGGCTCGGGTGAAGGCATTCAGGATTTTCACCATCTGGTATCGCTGGTGGCGCAGAGCTACTATCCCGAGCGCCGCACCGTGAATACGGCGGCGTTTACCCGAGATGCCCTGGAGCAATTCCACGCCCAGCGAGAGTTCGAGCAAGAGCCGCACACCACGCCGGCCCATCTGGCAGACTATTTTAATCTCCAGGGCCCCAATTATAATTGCCTGACCGCCTGCGCCGCCAGCAGCCAGGCAGTCGGCGAAGCGACCGAGCTGATTCGCCAGGGTGACACCGACCTGATGCTGTCGGGTGGCTCGCACAGCATGATCCATCCGTTTGGCCTGACCGGCTTCAACCTGCTGACGGCCCTGTCCACGAACAACGCGGCACCGGCCAAGGCGTCGCGTCCGTTTGACCTGCACCGGGATGGCTTCGTGCTCGGCGAAGGGGCCGGGATGCTGGTCCTGGAGGAACTGGAGCACGCGCGCCGCCGCCGAGCGCCGATCTATGCGGAGGTCACCGGTTACGGCAGCACCGCCGATGCCTTCCGCATCACCGACAGCCATCCCGATGGCCGCGGGGCCATCGCTTGCATCCAGAGTGCCCTGAACGATAGTGGTCTGAAGCCTGCGGAGATCGGTTACATCAATGCGCATGGAACCAGCACCCAGGTCAATGACAAGGTCGAGACCCTGGCGATCAAGAAAGTCTTTGGCGACGGCGCCTACGAAATCCCCACCAGCAGTACCAAGAGTATGATGGGCCACCTGATTGCCGCGGCTGGCGCCGTCGAGCTGATCATCTGCGTCATGGCCCTGCGCCGCGGTGTGTTGCCTCCCACCATCAACTACGAGGTCCCCGATCCGGAATGCGATCTGGATTATATCCCCAACGTCGCCCGTGAACGCCGCGTCCATCACGTGCTTAGCAACAGCTTTGGCTTCGGCGGACAAAATGTCTCCTTGATTGTTAGCCGATTTCGTGAATAATACATATAAAGTCAGTAGTCAGTAGTCCGGAGTTCGTAGCAGAAGACTGGCAACCGCTCGCTCCGGACCACGGACTCATGACTCCTCAGGAGTAGCACCTGTGTTTTGGCTCTGGCTGGGGCTCGTGATGGTTTTGGCTCCGGTGGCCGTACTGGGGCTGGCGCTGGTAGGTCTCTATTTCTACCTGCTGGCTCGGTATCTTGATTACCTGGTGCGCATCTTCCACGAGAAGCCGCTCTTCATCATTCCGCGCGGCCAGCCGGTTGAAGGCGCCGAAGACGTGCGCTTTGCCAGCAGCAATGGCATGACGCTCTGCGGCTGCTATCTGCGTACGCGGGCTCGCCGGCGCCAGGGTGTGATCCTGTTCGGTCTGGAGTTTGGGAGTAGCCGCTGGGCCAGTGTGCCGTATTGCGATGCCTTGCTGGCCAACGGCTTCGACCTCTTCGCGTTTGAGTTCCGCGGCCAGGGCGACAGCGCTGTCCAGCCAGGTTATGAACCGCTTCAGTGGGTCACCGACTATGAAGTCTGCGACATGCAGGCGGCCATCGCTTATTTGAAGAGCCGGCCGGACGCCGACCCGCACGGCATCGGCCTCTTCGGCATCAGCAAGGGCGGCAGCGCTGGCTTGCTGGCAGCGGCCGCGGATCCCTGGGTACGCTGCTGTGTCACCGATGGCATCTTCGCGACGCATACGACGATGGTACCCTACATGCGCAAGTGGATCAGCATTTACAGCCGACGCTACTGGCTCCAGCGCATCTTGCCGAACTGGTACTACGGCTTGCTCGCCAATGCCGGGCTGCGGCGCATCCGGCGCGAGAACGGCTGCCGGTTCCCGCACCTCGAGCGCGCCATGAGCCAGCTTGCGGGCAGGCCATTGCTGATGATCCATGGCGGCGGTGATACCTACATCAAGCCTGAAATGGCCCAGGCGCTCTTCGAGCGTGCTCGTGAGCCGAAGGAGTTTTGGCTTGTCGAGGGGGCGAAGCATAACCAGGCGCTGCACGTGGCGGGCGAAGACTACCGACGCCGGGTGCTCGTGTTCTTCCAGACGCATTTGGGCGAGCCGGCGGCGCTGGGTGTGCGGCCGCCGATCAGCTTGCAAAAGTTTAACCCAACGGCGTGCCCGCATCCAGGCCACGAAATCAGCATAGACAGCCGTTCGGGGAAACGATAAAGGCATTTTCCGCAATCTTCTGGTTCCCACACAGGAGTTTGGGAACCCGAGGAATGAGACAGGAATTTGGGAACCAGGGACAAGGTTTGCGGTGGTTTCGAACGGTCTCCTGGCTACGGAATCACACAATCATGCTGACCTGGCTTGCGCGCAAAGTTGCTGGCAAGATCGTGGCCTTGCCCGTCCGCCGCCAATTGGCCGCGTTCGAGGCCGCCACGCATCGGCCCCGCGAGGTTCAAGAAACTCTCTTACGGCGTATCCTCGGTTATCAGGCCAATACCGGATTCGGCCGCGATCACCACTTCGCCGCCATCGGCACCGTGGCTGATTTTCGCCACCAGCTTCCTATTGCCCCGTATGAATACTTTGAGCCTTACCTTGCCCGGGTGCGCCGCGGCGAGTTGCGAGCCCTGCTGGCCGATCCGTGTGTGCATATGTTTGCGCTCACCAGTGGAACCACGGCGGCGCGCAAGCACATCCCGGTCACGCCGCAGTACCTGACCGATTATCGCCGTGGCTGGAACCTGTGGGGACTGCGTGTTTTTCGCGATCATCCCGAAGTCAAACTTCGGCCGATTGTCCAGCTGTCCGGCGATTGGGACGAATTCCGCACCGAGGCCGATATTCCTTGTGGCAGTGTCACGGGTCTGACCGCCACGATGCAGAAGCGCATTATCCGCTGGCTCTACTGCGTGCCGCCCTGCACCGGACGTATCAAGGACCCGGCTGCGAAGTATTACGTTGCCCTGCGTTTGAGCTTGCCGCGCCGCGTCGGCATGATTATCGCGGCCAATCCGAGCACGCTGGTGAGCCTGGCCCGCGCGGGCGATCAGGAAAAAGAGTCCCTGATCCGCGACCTCTATGACGGCACCTTGAGCTCGGACTGCGCGATTCCCGCCGATGTACGGGCCGAATTAGCGAGTCGCACCCGGCGCCGTCATCCCGAACGGGCGCGCGAGCTCGAAGCGATTGTCCAGCGGACCGGCACGCTCTATCCGCGCGATTACTGGTCCAAGGACTGTCTGCTGGGCAACTGGACGGGCGGCAGCGTCGGGTCTTATCTGCGCCACTACCCGCGCTACTACGGCGAACTGCCGGTGCGCGACGTTGGTCTCATCGCCAGCGAGGGGCGCATGACCATTCCGCTGGCCGACGGGTCCGCCAGCGGGGTGCTCGATGTCACCACGCACTATTTCGAGTTTATTCCCGAGAAGGAAGCGGACCACCCCCAACCCATTGCCTTGGCCGCTCATGAGGTGGAAGAAGGCGAAAAGTACTTCATCGTGCCGACCACCGCCTTCGGTTTGTACCGCTATCACATTTCAGACCTGGTGCGCGTGACCGGCTTTCACAATCGCACGCCCTTGATCGAGTTTCTCAGCAAGGGGGCGCATTTCGCCAACCTGACGGGGGAGAAGCTGTCCGAGTACCATGTGGTCCAGTCGATGCAGCAAGCGTTGCACGAACTGGACCTGACGCTAACGGCCTACAGTGTCGCTCCCTGCTGGGACGAGGAATTGCCCTACTATGGCTTGTTTGTGGAACAAGGGGATCTGCCCAACCGAGAGATGGGAGTGCGTCTGACCGAGGTTTTGGATCGGCGGCTGAGGCAGCAGAACATCGAGTACGACAGCAAGCGGAGCAGTGCCCGCCTCGGCAATCTGCGCTTGGAGCTGTTGCCGACCGGCACGTGGCAGAACTGGGACCGGCAGCGCTTGGCCCGAACCGGAGGGACATTGGAGCAATACAAACATCCGTGCCTGATCCCGGACTTGGAGTTTCGCCAGTCGTTGGCCCTTCCCGAGCCCCGTGACAGCACACGCTTGGTGGGTTAGGCTCTGTCTGCGACAGAAGTATTTGCTGGCGGAAAGAAGAGGACCACGGGTGGGCGATTTCCCGTGGTCGCTCCTGAATGCTTTGTGCCCCGGTAGAGGCCGAGGGACGGGTTCCGCCTCACCGGGGCAGCATTCGCGCCAGTTCCGTCAATCGTTGACGGTGGAGGGAGGGGCCTGCGTCCGTTTCT
>JBGQLF010000280.1:0-9339 GCA_041499985.1 Gemmataceae bacterium | reverse complement strand
GATGAACGATGAATGATGAACGATGAACGGTGAACAAAGAACGCGGAAGTCTCTTGCGTTCATCGTTCATCGTTCATCGTTCATCGTTTCGTCTACGTTTCCCAGTACTTCTTTTGGCCGGCCGCGGTCAGCAGCGCCCGCTTGACGGCCACTTCGATCAGCTTGATCTTGTACTCGGTCTGCGACAGCGGCTTGGCGCCCCGTGCCGCTGCCTTGCCGGCGGCCGCCGCCGATTGCTCGGTGATGGACTGGCCTTCCAGTGCCTGGGCGATGTTGGCCGCCAGCGGTGTCGGCGCCACATGCCCCAGCACGACTTTCACGCCCGTCGCCTTGCCGCCCTCCAGCTTGAACGCGACCGCGGCTTGTACCAACGGCCAATCGTACGACTGCTTGTGGCGGACTTCATAACTCGCATTGGCCAAACCGGTCGACGGAATGCTGACCGACAGCACGATCTCATTCGGAGCCAGCACGTGCTCGCGTTCGGTGGCCGAGCGCGGCGCGTGGAAGAACTTGGCCAGTTCCAGCTCCCGTTTGCCGTTGGGACCAAGCACCTCGGCCTTGGCGCCCAGGGCGATGAGCCCGGGGGCCAACGTCGAGGGGTTCACAATCACGCAGTTGTGCCCCTGCGTGAAGACGGCGTGAAAGCGATTCTCGCCGTCCAGCGCGTAGCATTTATTGCCACCTTTGAGCAGGCAATTCACCTGCTCGTCGCGGAAGTACCAGCAGCGGTTGCGCTGGCACAGGTTGCCGCCGAGCGTGCCCATGTTGCGGATTTGCGGTCCGCCGATATCCCCGGCCGCCGTGGTCAGCGCCGGGAAGCGTTTGCGCAGCTCGGGGTGAGCCGCGATGTCGGCCAGCTTGGTGCCGGCCCCAATCAATACAGAAGTGTCACCGATCTTGATGCCGGACAGTGTGGTGACGCCGGTAAGGCTGATGACCTTGTTCGGCTGGGCCACATACTCTTTTTGCAGATCGAGCAAGTCGGTGCCGCCGGCCAGCAATTCGGTCGTGCCCCATTTGCTGTCCAGCAGGCCGAGCGCTTGTTCGGCGGTTGAGGGTCGATAATAGGTGAAGTTCTTCATTTATGCCTTCCCTCCTTTCTCGAAGGCGGCCAGGACACGATCCGGGGTAAACGGTGCGAACGGCACCCGCACGCCGAGCGCGTTGAAAACGGCATTGCCGATGGCGGCACACGTCGAAATCGTCGGCGGCTCACCGATACCGATGACGCCGCGTTCCGGCATATCGTGCATGTGGACAACAATCTGCGGCATATCCTCGATGCCGCCGAGCTTGTAGAACTCCATGTTCGGGTTGACCTGCCGGCCGGTGTGCCGGTCCATGATGCGCTCTTCGAACAGGGCCGTATTCAGGTTCATGATCACGCCGCCGGCCACCTGCGATTCGCAGCCTTGCTTGTTGATAATCAGGCCGCAATCCTGGACGGCGACGATCTTGGTGCAGCGGACGACGCCGGTTTCGGCGTCCACCAGGACCTCGGCGATCTGCACGCCGCCGACGCCGACGTTGGACAGGCTCGCCTTCTCCTTGTCCAGTTCCTCCCACCGGCCCGTCCCCTGGACGGTATCCATGCCGAGGCGGGCGCAGGCTTCCTTCCACGACCAGCTCTTGTTGTTGGCCTTGTCCACGATCTTGCCCGGCTCAATGGCCAAGCTTTCCGGCTTGGTGCCGAATCGTCCGGCGATTTTCTCGAAGAGGGCATCGCGGGTGGCGATGGCTGCGGCGAGCGTGGGGGGCGCGGTACCGGGACACGTCGTGCTGCCGCCGGACCCGGACGAGCGGCCGGTCTGGCTCTCGCCAATCCGCACCGTGATATCTTTCACCTCGAGCCCAAGCACCTCGGCGACGACGATGGCCAGAACGGTTCGTTCTCCGGTGCCCAGATCCTGCGTGGAGGATCGCACCAGGACGGATCCGTCGCTGCTGATCGAGACGAAGATGTCATTGGGCTTACCCGCTCGACCCCCCCAGGTGTGCAGTGCCATGCCGATGCCGTGCTTGACCGGGCCGCTGCCCGGCCCCTTGCCCGGCGGGTGCCATTTCTTGTCCCACTCGGACAGCTTGGCGGCGATCCGGATTTCATCGGTCCACAAAGTGTTCCAGATGGCCAGGAGCGAAGTAGGCGCGTTTTTGATGGCGTCGGCGCTGTTCTGCGGGAGGTTCTTCAGGCGGAGCTGCATCGGGTCGAGGCCGAGTTTGGCCGCCAGGTCGTCGATGGGCCACTCGGTCAAGGCACAGCTTTGCGGGTGGCCTGGCGCGCGCCAGGCCCGTTGCTGAACGGCGTTGAGGCGGACGGCTGAGTTTTCCTTCTTGATGTTAGGGATGGCTGGCTCATAGATGTACGGCAGTGTCAGGCCGACGGCCCCCGCGTTCCCGGGCGAGCCGTAAGTGGTGGACTGCCAGGCCGTGATTTTGCCATCCTTCGTGCCAGCGATCTTGACCTTGCCGAAGGCACCTGGCCGGGTACCCGCGGTGGTGATCTCCTCCTCGCGATCGAGCATCAGCTTCACCGGCTTGCCGGCCTTTTTCGCGAGCTGAGCGGCGGTCGCGCCCTCCACCCCAGGGTTGAACTTACTGCCGAAGCCCCCACCCATGTAATGGGTGATGCACTTGACCTTGGTCGCCGGGATCTTGAAGGTGCCCGCGAGTCCGCCGGCCACGCCGGTCGTCGCCTGCGTCGAGGCCCAGACGGTCAGCGTGTCGTCCGGCCCCCACTCGGCGACCAGCCCGTGCGATTCCAGGCACTGGTGGGCGATCACCGAGACGCCGTAATCGCCCTCGGCCACGGCATCGGCTGATTGGAAGGCCAGTTCTACATTGCCCTTGTTCTCTTCGGCCGGCTTGCTCAGGTTGCCCGCGGCCACGGTCGGATTGGTCGCTTTCAGGGCATCCTCTTCCTTCACCAGGTGGGGGAGGACCTCGTACTCCACCTTGACGGCGCGGAGGGCGTCGAGGGCGTGCTCCTCGGTGTCCGCGGCCAGGCCGAGGATCTCATCCCCAGCGTAGTAGAATTCCTTGCCGGGCTGGGCGATAACGTGAACCGCCTTGACGCCGGGCATTTTCTCGGCGGCGGACGTATCCAGGCTCTTGAGGCGGGCATGGGCGTACGGGCTGCGCAGGATTTTGGCGTGTAGCATGCCCGGACGGTTGATGTCGAAACTGTATTTGGCGGTCCCGGTAGCTTTTTCCGGACCATCGAGTCGCTGAACCTTGGTGCCGATCAAGCGGCGTTGTTGCGGCCAAGTAGTTGCCATGGTCTAGCCTCCTTTCCCGTTGTTTTTGCACAGGGCCGCGATCGCGTCCCGCATTTGCTGGTACGTGCCGCAGCGGCAGATGTTGCCGGAAAGGCCCTCTTCGATTTCGGCCGGCGTGGCCTTGGGGTTTTTGTCAAAGGCGGCCCGCATCGCGACGACGAAGCCGGGCGTGCAGAAGCCGCACTGCTGGGCGTCGTGGTGAGCAAACGCGGCCGGCACGGCGTCGAGTTTGCCGCCGGAGATGAGAGACTCGGCCGTCTTGATCGGCTTGCCCTGGGCTTCGAGGGCCAGCATGGTGCACGAATAAATCGGCTTGCCATCGACCAGGACGGTGCAGGCGCCGCACGTGCCGCGATCGCAGACGCGCTTGCAGCCGGTCACATCGAGGTAGTTGCGCAGGGCGTCGAGCAGCGTGACGCGCGGCTCGATGTTGGTCTCCATTTTTTGGCCGTTGACATTGAGCTGGAGACGGACCGCGGCCGGCCCCATGCCGGTCGCTTTGGCCTGGTCGCTCGCTTGCTCGGCGACCAGCGGAGGCAGCGGCGCCGTGCTCAAGGCCGTCGCCGCAGCCGCGGCCCCAGAGCCTTTGAGGAATTGGCGGCGGGACAACCCTCCGGGTCCGTTCTTGTTGTGTCCCTGTGGGTCGTTCATGCTCAGGACCCTCCCTTGTGAGTGTTCGATGGCTGGAAGGCGTAGGAAGTGCGAATAGCTGGATTCCTTCCCCTGCCTTCACGTCCAGTGGCGGCGATTGTAAGGGGGGACTGGGGCGAGCACAAGCACTTACTCGAAGAGAAGAGATTTTTCCTGGCTTTCCAATTCTCCCCACCGTCTTGGCACCCATGATCTGCTCCAGGTAGACGACCCGGGCCGGGTAGGTCCTTGCCTTCAGCTTGGTACCTTTGCACTTCCCAACCACTTCATCTTCCTTCGCGACCGCGGATCGGGTATGAGTAAGCTCTGCAAGCGGATCGGAGCGCTCTCCGTGCGGTAAAACACCCTCTTGCGCACGCGCCGGGAGCCATGATGTGTGGGCGTCCTTCGACGGCTCCAAGGGTCCGGTTGCAGATCCGTTCGTCGCCCGGGTGGGAGCCATGCAGACACTGACTACGCCGGCGCGCGGTGCTTCTCCGGAAGCGATTCAACAGCATTATGACGTCAGCAACGACTTTTATGGTCTTTGGCTGGACAGGACCTTGAGTTACTCGTGCGCCTTGTGGAAGGAGAATGAAGCCGACGACCGGCTCGAAGTCGCCCAGTTGCGGAAGATCGACTATCACATCCAAGGGGTGCAGGCCCAGGGCACTTCTCATGTCCTGGATATCGGCTGCGGCTGGGGCGCGGTCTTAAGTCGTCTGGTGGAGGAACATCGCGTCGCGCAGGCGACCGGCTTGACGCTCAGTCCAAGACAGGCCGAGCGGATCGTCGCAGGCGGCGATCCCCGCCTCCAGGTGCGTCTGGAGAGCTGGGCCGACCACGTTCCGACAGCGCCCTATGATGCGATCATCTCCCTCGGTGCTTTCGAGCACTTTGCCCGGCCCGAGTGGACGGAGGCGGACAAGGTGGATGCCTATCGCGCTTTCTTCACGCACTGCCGTGATTGGCTCAAGCCCGGTAGCCGGATGGCGCTACAGACCATCGCCTATGGCAACCTGGACCGCCAAGAGAGCCGACAGTTACCCGGGCACCGCTTCCTGCTTGAAGAAGTGTTCCCCGAAACGGATCTCCCGACGCTGGAAAACATCGTCGCGGCGAGTGCTGGGCTGTTCGAAATCGTGACGCTGCGGAATGATCGCGAGGATTACTGGCGCACATGCCGCGTGTGGTTTGAGCGGCTGCTGGCACAGCGAGCGGAAGCCGAAGCGCTCGTCGGCAACGAAGTGGTCGCCCGGTATCTGCGTTATCTCAAGTTCTCGGCGACGTTGTTCCATTACGGCCAAACGCTCCTCCTGCGGATCGCATTCCGCCGCATCGATCCTCCCCAGAGGTAGATCCGCGCCAAGAACACGGCGGCTCCCGAGTCTTGCCGCGCCCGAGCCATACTTGCGCTTCGCAGTGCCCTGCTGGACCGTTTCCGCGTTCTTTCACATGGAGAGAACGGTTTCTCCCCAGCCCGAAAAACTGATCTGCCACCAAATGGCACGCGCACCGAGCCGGGGCCTACCGCTCCACCCGATTGTCCTTTTCCAGGCATGGTCCTGTTCCACTTTCAGCCAACGGTTCTCGGAGTTGCGGTATGGTCTGGCCTGTCCGCGGCCCGCGGACGGACCAGCAGGAGGTTCCCTGAGCACGTCTGCGCGAATAGCTCCTGGCTCAGACGCACGATCCCGGTCGCGGGGTCGCCGATCACCACGCCGTTGGCCCCGAATTCGTACAGGACCACGTAGTGCCCTCCCTGCAAATGGGCGATGGCCGGCAGGGCAACTTGCCTCAGTTGCTCCCCACTCACCCGCACGGGAAGGCACCCCAGACCGAGGCCCACAGCCGCCCGCTGGAGTTGCAGCAGGCTCACGCCGGACTCGCCCAGAACAACGTGCTGCCGGAGACTGTCCACGGAGACATCCAGACCGTGGAATCGGGCCACCATGGCCAGGGCAGCCAACCCACAGTCGGCCGCCTGCTGTTGACCGATCCAAACGTACGCCTTGCGCTGCGCGGAGATGTGACACCCTTCGAGCGATTCCTCCCCCGATTCCGTGTTCTGATCAGGCCGTGAAAAGAGGTCTCGCGGCAGGCACAAGCAGCGCGTCTCGCTGAGGGTGATGGCGATCGGCAGCCCAGCGCGCCCTAACAGCGCTGGCTCGCCGAAGCAATCGCCGGGCCCCAGATCACGCGATGGCACGGCCGCCGCGTCACCAACTGCGTGTAGACAAACTTGACCGCTCTGGATGAAGTACCAGCAATCATCACCCAAGCCGTCTGCCTGGATGGTCCGCAGAGCACGGAACGACACTGGCCGCAGGCAATCGAGATACGTCAGAGCGCTCGGGCCGGACATAAAGCCCAAGAAGGTCTGTTCGCGCAAGTACCCCAGTAGCCCGTGCAACCGCAGCCAGCCCTTGAGGCTCGGGGCGACTCCAGGGATGGCCGCCAGCGCCGGCCGGAGCGGCAGCAAGGGCAAGCTCAAGAGCCGTGTCGGGCTGGCCGCCCGGCAGGTGGCCGTGTTGCGGTGCGGCGGTAGTAGTGCATACTCGCCGAATAGCTCCCCCGACCCAATCCGACCGAGACTTATCTCACGCCCGCGCTGCGAACACCGCACGAGGCGCACCGAGCCTTCCAGGACCAAGTAGGCCCAGACCCCGGCCGCTCCTTCTTGAAAGATGGTCTCCCCCGTGGCCAGGGTCAGTTCCTGTCCTGTCCCGAGCCAGGTAGATAGCTGAGAAGATGTCAGCACGTTGAGCAGCGGATAACGCCGGAGGCACGCAACCAGCTCCCGGCTGACGGGGTGGGGCGAGCATTGACCGTGCGACGGGCCATCAGCCCCGGTCGTTAAAAGTGCCATGTGCTGCACACCTCTTGCGCCGATACCACTTTCCGATTCCTGGGAGTCACTCTTCCCTGGCTCGCTTCAGCGCCACGCGCTTCTCCGGAGAGCGGAAACCGGACGGTACCCCAGGATGCCTCCACCTGAGCGCACCTCCAAGCAAAAGGGAGTGCAATTGCCTCCACCCGATAGGGCATCGCTATTCGCTCATCCGCGTCCATCTGCGCTAAAAACCGTCCGGAAGGGGAGGGCGAATCAGAGGGCTTCGAGCAAGGGGAATTGCAGGTTGCCGCCGGACAACTGCTCCTCGCACCACCGATCGAACAACTCCTGGCGGATCACGGCAGTTGTCTCGGCGTCCAGCGCGGTCGAAAGGAGTTTCTCGACCAGGAACAGGTGGAACCCGTGGGGGGAGGCAAGTGGCCCGACCACCTCGCCTTCGTGGGCAGCGAAGATCGGATCCGCAAGGTTGGCTGGAAGCTGCGAGCGCCACACCAGACCCAGCCGGCCGGCGTCGCTCCGCGAGAGATGGCGTGAATGTTCGTGGGCCAGTTCGGCGAACTCGCGGCCCTCGTCGCGAATCTGGGACAGCAGCTCCCGGGCGAGGTCCTCGCGAGCGACCAGGATCAGCCGCAGCCGTGCTCGGGCGTAGTGGTCGCGTTGGGCAGCGAAGTGGTCAGCGATGCGGTTGCGGATGAGGTGGTCTGTGAACTTCTCCGCCAGCAGGTCGCGCTCCAGGGACTGTTCGAAGTCCTCGACGGTCAATCTCTGGCGGGCCAGCCAGGCCTGGGTGTCGGCGGCGGAAGACAGCCCGTGCCGGTGCCGGAAGGCATCGGCGGCAGCCTGCACTTCGGCATCGGTCACGGCCAGACCGGCTTCGCTGGCCTGTTGGGCGAGCAGATGGTCCAAAGCGGCCTCGCGCAGGAGCGGCTGAAGGCGGCCGCGCCGCTTGAGGTAGGTCAACCAATCCCTCAGCGATAGGGACACGCGGTTGATAGACAGTACCACCGTATTCAAGTCGTGCATCGTTCCAACACCACATTCTCTGCATGATCGACCGATCACACGCTTGCCATCCTCGGCGTCGCGCGAAGCGACGGGCAAGAAAATAAGGCGTAATCCCGCATGTCTCCTTTTCACTCACCGTTTTATTTGCAGTCCCGCTGGTCTTAAGTAGGGGGAAGGGAGGGGTTGCCACCGGGGTTAAGGAAGCCGTTGAAGAAGCCGGCTGTTCGGAGCACCCTTTGAAGGTCTCCGAGTGTCCCAGAGATTTTCTCACGGATGTTTCCGGTCTCAAGATACTCGACATAGCCCTGCACGACGACTGCCTGTTGTTCGGTGTCGAGTTGCCACCATTGTGTCGTGGACGTCAGCGTGACAGCGTAGTCCTGTCCGCCCTGACTAACAAGATCTTTGACGAATTCCGCAGAATCCAAGTTCGTAATGCCACTCCCATCCCACGATTTTCCCACGATTCCAGAATGCTGGGCCTGGTAGATATGTGTCAGTTCGTGGGCGAACGTGCCTGGATCAGCCGATGGATTTTCCTTTAGAAACACGGTATTTCCAAGACAATACCCGGTGGCACCGTTTGCAGTTGGTACATAGGTGACGATCCGGACGTTATCCAGGTTGATCTTGTCCCCAAAGATGGCGGAAGCAAAGGCCTTCTCTCCTGCAGTCAGTGATCTGCCAGCAATGAGACCAGCAAGGTCGGCCAGAACACCCATCCTAAAGGCGGCATACTGCGTGGCAACACCAACGGTGATGTCAACAGCCGCATACGCTACAGCTTTCAGGAGATCGCCAAACGCCTGATCGACTTTTCCATCTCCGAACTGTTGTATGGCGTTCACAACGCGATCCCCAAAATTCCCAACAGCCTGCCCAAAGACGAGAAAGTCTTGGCCGACCATTTTATTGAGGTCATCGAGCACGTTAACCACTGTTCGGCCAGCCTGGACAAACACATTGCCCAGTCCTGATCGCGTGGCCCAGTCAATGGCATGTCCGGTACCATTCCCAAGTCCATTAAAGGCCTTCCCAATCGCATCTCCCACACCCCAGAGATCCAGCGATCCGCCGGCTTGGCCTCCCAAAAGGGCATTCCCAACCTGCGCTCGGCGATTAGGATCCAAGGATCTGAATTCTTGTAGGAAGACGTTCATAAAGTTATGCTTCGCCTGCTGGACTGATGGGGCAACAAATCGATTCACTTGCAGGGTCCAGTTCCCGCCGTCAAGGTAGTAAAGCTGGCCGGCAGCGTTCATGAACCATACGCTTCCTTTGGCCACGCCGATGGCCGTTCCCCAAACGCCAACCTGCTTCACCACGCCGTTTGCGTAAGAGCCGATTGCGTAGTTGCCCTGGCCGTCGGTGCTCGCCGTGTCTAGGAACCAGATGCTGCCGTCACCAGCTACTACCGGAGTGGTGCTGGTTCGGCCGAGGTAGCTCCAGGTGGTGTCGGTGATGGCCAGCACATCGCCGTGGTTGAGGACCCACAGGTCGGTGGCGTGGCCTTGCTTATCCACGCCGCCTTGGAAGATCTGCGGGCTGACGCCAAGCTCCACCGCATCGCCG
>JBGQLF010000279.1:0-9343 GCA_041499985.1 Gemmataceae bacterium | reverse complement strand
CCGTGCTCGTGCAGACGCTCGGGGGCGAAGTCCATGTAGACCAGCCCCTCGTAGACCTGAATCACTCGGTCTTGTAGACCAGCCGTGATCCCCAGCTCTTCCATTTCCACCGACAGGGCCAGCGAGGGCTGCACTTCGCGCGGGATGGCGACCTGGTAGAACTCCATTAGACAGCGCAGCGTCGCCACAATGATCGCGCTGGAACCCGCCAGGCCCACTTGCCGCGGAATGTCGCTCTGGTAGCGCAGCGAGAAATTACGCTCGTGCAGCGGATGCCCCTGACGCAAGCAATACTCGACGAATTTCTTCACCGTCGCTTTGACCAGCCGCATGCCCCCATAGTAGCCGTGCAGCTGCACATCGCGGACCAGCTCGTGCACCGAGCGAAAACGGCTTTGGTCCTGGTCGGTCCAGACCAGCTCCACATCTTCCCATTCATACAGCACGACTTCGGCGCAGAAATTGCGGACAATCAGGGAGATGGTCTTACCGTGGTAGCCGTCCGACGGGTTGCCGACGAGACCGGCCCGGGCGTAGGCGCGCTGACGCAAGAGCAACATGACGAGCCCTCCTACTCCGCCACAGACCCGGCGAGGAGCTGGCGGACATGATCGCGCAACTCCGGTCCGTAGCGGGGATCGGCCAGGGCAAACTCGATGAAGGCACGGAAATAACTCTCGAAATTGCCGATGTCGAACCGGCGCTCGGCGGCGGCCAGCCGCATGCCGAGGACTTTGCCGCCCCCGCGCAGCAGCAGACGGATGGCGTCGGTCAGCTGGATTTCGCCTCCCTTACCGGGGGGAGTTCGTTCGAGGAGATCGAAGATGCCCGGGGCAAACACGTAGCGTGCCGCCACAGCCAGGTTGCTCGGCGCTTCCGCGGCGCTCGGCTTTTCCACGATATCTTCCAGCGCAAAAATCGGTTTCGCCTCGCCGCGCGGTTTGGCGATGCCGTACTGCACGACATCCTCCCGCGGCACCGCTTCGAAAGCGATGACCGCATCCGCCCGGGAGCGGTCGAACTCCTCCACCATGCGGCGCACGATATCGGACTGAGCGTTCAAACCGATGATGGAATCGCCTAGAGCGACGACGAAAGGCTGTGTGCCGACCAGGGGACGGGCACAGAGGATGGCATGTCCCAGGCCGAGTTGGCGGCGCTGACGCGTGTAGAAGTATTGCAGGTTTTGGCGCTCGAAATCCAGCTCGGTGAGCAGCTCTTCCTTGCCGGTCTCGCGCAGGAAGGCGATCAACTCAGCGTTGAGATCGAAATGATTCTCGATGGAGGTCTTGCCCGGTCCGGTGACGAACAGCAGCCGGCGGATTCCCGACAGCGCCAGCTCTTCGACCACATACTGCACGACAGGCTTACGGCCGACGGGCAGCATCTCCTTGGGCTGGCTCTTGGTTGAGGGCAGCAGACGCGTCCCTTGGCCGGCTACCGGCACGATGGCCAGGTCGATATCCACGAATGGGTCCTCTCGCGTTCTGAAGGCATTTCGCAGCTCATGGTACCTGTGGAGGAAGCCAGGACACAAGGTCAAGGTCTTGGGTCAGCATTTCGCGTTCTTCGTGGATATTTTTAGACGGGAAATTCCGAGCGCGCGTCGATGCGCAGGGCCGCGTCATGCGGGCAGGCGTTGACGCAAGCGGGCACCTGGCCCAGCTGCGAGCTACACAGATCACAGACCACCGCCCGGTTCGTCACCAGCTTTTGGGTCACTTCCTCGGCCAGCTCCGACGCCACGGTCGGCTTGCGTACTTCATCCAGACGCACTTTCAGGAACACGTCACTGCTCTGGAAATTCGGCGTTACCTGCACGGCCAGCACATTACGGCCGGCACGCATGATGGGCGATCCGCCGGACGCTGGCTCCTCCGAGGAACTCCGCGGCGGAATCCGGTACTCCCGTTTGCCGCCTTTGGGCTTGTCGACGGGGACCAGTTCCTGACCATTGACCCAGACGGACAGCGCGGGATCCGGCGACGTGATCTCCAGCTTGAAGTGACTTTTTGCCTGCACCACGTCCGAGGCGAGCGCGAAGGCGTAACGGAAGCAAAGCTGCTGGCCAAGGCGGTTCGAGGCTACCATGGGATTGCGCATCACGAACTCCGCCAGAGTGAACATCGTGCCCGCCGGCGCCTCCGCCGTGGTCGGCGCCGGCTTCTTCAGGTACTTTGCCAGGCTTTCGCGAAAGGCGCGATCATTGCGGAACGGACCCGTTCCCTGCACCCAGGAGCGATCCTTGTAGCGCAACCGTGTCCACGGGGCGTTGCCCACGGCGGAGGCAGGCAGATAACGCCAGCCACGAGCGTCCTCGGGGATAATGCCGATGTCGTGCATCTGGATGGAGCCGTAGGGACACTGCTGGGCACATAAACCGCAGCCGATGCACCAGTCCTCGATTACCATCTGGCCATTGTCGCCGCGATGGATGGAGCCGACGGGGCAGCCGATCATGCAGACCGGGTCCAGACAGGAACGGCAACTCATCGGCACCAGGTATTTGCCGAACCGGGGGCCGTCCAGGAACAATCGGCTGCGCCCATCGTCGTGCGTCGTGGCACAAGCCCGCACGCATTCATCGCAGCGTGTGCAGCGATCCAGGTCGATCAGCATCAGCTTTTGCCCCTGGATCAGGCCCAGCTGCTCGAATCGTTGTGAAAGCAGGATCTGCCGGCTATCGTCCCAAACCGGAACGCGCACCCGTTCCTGGGATTGTTTTTTGCGCTCAGCGAGTTTGCGTTCGACTTTGGAGCGGATTGCCGGGGAGATTTCGAGCAGCTGGGCAAACACGGCCGCCGGAATGCGGACCAGTTCAACCCGGCCACCGTCTTTGCCGTTGGCCGCGTCTTTGGGATGGCCGGCGGACAGGCAGGTCTCGCTGCACGGTAGCTGGGCCAGCAGTCCCGCTTCGCCGATGAACTCGCCGCGCGAGGCATAAAACAGCACGCAATCAGGCCCGACCCGGCGATGGTGGGTGCGAAGCGGGCCCTCATAAACGGCTTCCAGCAGCAGGCGATTGAAGCGCCGCAGGTCCTGGTCCGACCACTCCTTGCGGTTCGCGGGGAATTGCTCGGTCCGAGCCTGGAAGGCCGAACTACCGGTGATCGTCTTGAACTCCTTGGCGTCGGGTAGCTGGCGATTCTTGATCACCTCGTTCAGGCTGTGGAGGATCTCCCGGCGCTGGGCCTCCGGCACTGACGACCCATTGGCGATGGCCTGGCTGGCGGCACGGGCCGACTCGGAAAGCAGCTGCCACACCTTGCCGCGCGGGCTCGTCGGCTGTGCTTCGCCTTCTCGCAGCGCCGCGCTGAGGACTCGCCAGTCGCGCACATGGTCGGGGGTGAGCAGGGCCGATGCCTTCTTGACTACCTTGACCAGGCCGCTGCGGATGATGTACAGGCTATCGGAACGCTCGTATTCGTCGTAAATCACCTGGCCGGCGTCGTAAGAGACCAGGTCGATCCGGTCGCGGAGGGCGCCGAACTGGCCATCGCTCAGGTCGGCAAACAGCGACAGCTTGCGCAGGTGTAATTGGAAGATGCGCTTCTTGTAGACTTCATCCGTGTAGGCCTTGTAAGCGGGATCCTTTTGCAGCTGGTCGAGGATGTTGCGCAGCATCTCGAGCATGTAACAATCCCGGGCAGCGATGATGGTCGCGGACCGCGGCGTGGCGTACATGCAACTCATCTCGCCGAACAGCTCCCCCTCCTGGATGACCGCCTGCATGGTGCTGTAATCGACGTCCGTGGGGGCATCGATCGGGATCGACGCCGGCCGGGTGTTCGTAGGTTCGTCCGCCTCGCCCAGCCAGCGCCGGGCCAAGCGCTGGATCAGGCCGGGCCCCCGGGTGACGGCAGACCGTGCGACGGTCAAGTGGACCGTCACCGCGGTCCGCAGCGACTCGTCCTGGGGTGCGGCTTTCAGCTGGGCCAGGCGCTGCTCCAGCAGCGCCAGCTTGGCGCGCAGGACCAGGCGCTCGGCGGCGTCGGGCGCGGTTTGGAACAGGCTTTGCGCCAGGGCCAGCATATCCTCCGTGGTGAGGATGTAGAAGGCGGTCCAACCGGCATCGCCTTGCCGGCAAATCACCTCGCCCTTCTTGAAGCGGCGCAGGATGAGCGAGCCGGGGAATTTGTCCAGGCTGGGCTTGCGTTTGAGCTGAGCAAACACCGAGATCTTTTGCACCAGGTCGTCCGTCAGCTTGACATCCGTCGGCCGGGCTTCCAGCCGCGCTTCCGGCATCACTTGTTTGGCCATGGATGAAGCCTCACGAATAGGAGTTGGTTTTCACCTATCTTGAATCACTTGCTAGTTGCGCCGGGGTTGCCGAGGCAATCGGCGATGGTCAGAACGCCCTTGCCGGCCTGCTCCCGGCTGCGATCGTGGTAGCGATGACAGTTGATACAGTCGCTGCGAACCCCGACCTGGGGATTGTGGCACTGCTGGCAGGTGCCAATCTTGGGTAGCAGCACGTCGCTGCTATGTTGGCTCTCGGTGGCGGCATGGCACTCGGTACAGCGCAGCATCTGATGGCTGTCATGGCTGAAGCGGCTGCGGCGATACCAGCGGCGCGGCAGGTTCGTCAGCTCGTACTCGGGAAGCCGCGGTGGGAGCACGACAGTTCCAGGTTCCTTCGGCTCATGACAATAGCGGCATCCGCCCGCTCCCTGGAACAACAGGCGCTCGACTTGTTGCAACTGGTTCTCCACCCAGGGCCCCGGCTGGAAGCTTGGCACCGTTGGCCGGCGGCGCGCTCCCGGCAGCGGATATCCCGGTAGATCTGACTCCTTGTTGTCCAGGACCGCGGGGCACTGCCGCACGAATTGCAGATAGCGCTCGCGCAAAGCGGCACGCACTTCCACGGGTTGCTTGTGCGGAGCAGGCAGTTGGCGGAATTGCGCTGCCGCCTCGCCTGTCGACTCGTCGGGCCACTCCCCCACAACCAGGACGGAGAGCGGATGGCAACCGGCGCAGTGCTGCTCGTAGTTGATCGGGAGCGGATACTGGCGCTGGGCGTCGAACTGATGGCACGAAACGCAAGTCAGCTTCTCCCGTTGGCCGTCGTGGCCGGGCACGCCTTCCTCTTGCAAATGCACGCGGTGGTTGAAACGGAGCCGGCCTGGATCCTGGGGCTCGCCATCACGCCACAGAGCGAACTCGGGGTGATGGCCGGCAAAGCTGCTGACCGGGAGAACCCGGCCGGGACTGCCGTCTTTCCGCTGGAGATCCGCGTGACACTGCGTGCATTGGGTGCTCGCCACCTGAGTCAACGACGGGCGTCCGCGATGTTCCTGATGGCAACTGGCGCAGTTAGGTTGGCGGGCCTGATGGACGTTGTGGACCGCTCCTTCATGGCATTGCTGGCACGCCTGGTCCATCACCGACCGCAGCGGGGCGTTACCAGGCCAGAGGCGGTTGACCGGCTGGAACGACTCGGTGTGGCATTTGCCACAGTCATTATTGAACATATGGTGAGCCGTCGAAACGGGACCTGCCTGGTAGATCGAAGGCTGTCCCAGCCAGGTGAGCAAGGCCAGCGCCCCGGCGCCGCTGAGGAGGACGGCCCAGGCGAGCAGGGCGCGGAAGCGCCGCAGCCGGCGCGGGCGGCGGTAGTAGTCGAGCTCGATCCAGTCCGAGAGCGCTTTGACATCGCGCAGCGGAGAAGGCATGACAGGGCACCCAGAAAGGCTTCCTAATAATACAACGCAACCACGGCGTGGACCACGCCCAGCAAGAGCAGCAGCACGGACAGGGGGATATGCACCAGTAGCCAGGCGTGGAGCCAGTGATGCAGCCGTTCTTGATCCCCTAGTTGCCGGCGCTCCTGGCACAGGAGTTCGAGGCGCGTCATCTGCTCGTTCACCCCGGCCAATCCGGGCAGAGCCCGCAGCCGGGCGAACGCCTGTTCCGCGTGCATGGAGTTCGCCAACAACGACGAGCCCCGGGAGCCCTCGGCCAGGAAGGGCCGGACGTGACTCTCGAAAAACTGCTGCAACTGCACCTTCGCGCCCAGGCCGACTTGAGAACCGAAGATATTGGCCTGCGACACCTGGAGATCCACATCCCAGATCGCCTCGACCAGGGCATCGGCCTGGTGCCGCATCTCCAGGTTCAGATGCGGGATCTGTTCATACGGAGCTTCGCTGGTGACGCGCAACGTGATCAGCCGTGGCAGCACCTGTTGCAGGAGCAGCCCGAAGACGCCGGTGCCGAGCGTGAGCGCCAACACGATCCACAGTACCTGTTCCAGCGGCCCTCCCCAGCGAAAGCCGCTGTGACACAAGATCAGCACGCCGCTGAGCAGGCCGAACCAGATATGGCCCTTGAGCCAGAGCTTGCGCGAACCGAGCCACCACCAGGAGGGCACTCGGCGCAAGGCCGAGAGCAGCCCGACAAACACCATCAGGGCCGAGCCGAGGATCCCGTACCACAGGCCGACGCTACTGCCGCCGGTCAGCCCGCCGGGCGTGGAGTGGCTTAGCCAGGCATACAGCCCCACGGCAGTGACCGCCAGGGCGCCGGTAACCAGAATCCATCTCTTGTGACTGGAGTCGATGAGCACGGCGTGAATTTACCTCTTTTCGGCAAAACCCCAGGCTGCCCTGTCCGCGGGACCAACCGAGAGTCTCGGTCCGATCCACCCCGAAGGATACCTTATGGCCCCCCCCTCGTGGCTATAGGAATATTCGGATCGAAGCTATCCAGCGGACACAAATTTGTGGCCAGAGTCCAAAACCTGCTTTCGACTGGCTTGCCTACCTTCCCAAGTAGGTCCGAGTTGCTGGCCCCTGGAGTAAAGAGTAAAATTCAGAACGATAGCGAAGTCGGGCCTATAGCTCAACGGCAGAGCAGGGGACTTTGCGGTGGTACGTTGCGCGTGCTTGGTGTGCACTTAGTGCGGCCAGAAGACAGCTACCACCAATCGGGTCGCATCGGGAGAAATCCCGGTGTTGTACCTCCGTAAATTCGGCGAACGCTTCCGGCTGGACCTTTTTCTAGACCGCTGCCAACGCCGAGCCAAGCCCCAAACTGGGGAAGGTGTAGAGACTGGACACGGAGGCACCTACCGCTTCGGCCACGGTGAAGGCACAGTCCAGACCACAAACAAGAGCACGCTTGGCGGCGAAAGCCGTAGTGGTAAGCATAATCCCTTGGTTGCAGGTTCGAATCCTGCTGGGCCCAATCGGCACGCAACGGGGTCAGGAGCCGGGACTTGGTTCCTGACCCCGTTGCTCTCATCGAGGGTGGAATAACAAGGCATGGCTGCCAAAAAGAGGAAGAGGAAGCTTCTACCGGCTGCTGGACTACCCAGGATCCATGAGGCGGCGTTGGCGTCGGGGCCATCTGGTGCCGTGATCAAGGGCGCGGAAATCGACCTGACCACAGCGATTGCTTGGCGCCAGGCAGGGGAGAACGTCGTCGTGTGTGGCAACGATTTGAAGGCCAATCAAATCCTGGCCCAGCGGATTGAAGCAGCGGTTGGCCCCTACAAGCGAGAGACGCCTCATGAAGAGGCAGGGCCCCACGCTTTGCCGCACTTTCAACCGTGTCTTCGCCCTCCGAAAGGGCACACTTTTTACGAAACAGACAGTCCAAAGCGAAAGGCCCGGAAGCGATCATGAAATACTTTACTCCTGAGTTACTGAGCCGTATCGCATCTCTGGACGATGATGTGTCGGTAGAAGCTCATCACGAATGGGAGCGCGCCATCGTCCGCTCCAGACGGAACTGGCAAAAGATCAAGGCGGCAGTTCCGGCGGAGGTACAGCGCTTTAAGAACGAGCACGTATGCCTGCACGACGCCCAGCTCTTGAGCATGGCTCGGCATGGAGAGACCTTGGTCATGGTCTTGGAGCCGGAACCGCCGTCGCAGAACGCCGTGCTGCTGACTTTCACGCTCGACGGCGAACCCGTGATTGACCCCAAGGCCCTTCCCGATTACCAGGAATCCAACTTCGTCACCTGGATGTACGAAGAATTCGATCTGGACCGCCACAAGAAGTGTTGGTTCGAGGTCTTGCTCAGTAACGGCTGGTCGGTGAAGCTGCGCTTCCGGGATTTCCAGTTCTGGATCGGCCAGCGTCTCTTTCCGGTGCCCAAGGCCCGTGCCGATTCCGCGCTCCCGTCGGCTCAACCGGTGGTGCCGCAATCAGCCTAATCTCCTTCCCCAGTCAAAAACGTCCCGCCTCCAGCGCCCGCACCGCCGCCTGACTCAGGGCGATGACCTTCTCGCGCAGCGTGGCGAACCGCTCGTCCTGCGTGTATCCCCGGACATAGCGGGCATAGATCTGCTGCACAATCACCGCGGTCTTGAACAAGCCGAAGCAATAGTAAAAGAGCATCTGCGACACGTCGGCTCCGATTTGCGCCGCGTAGCGCTCGACCAGTTCCTGCCGCGTCAGGCTGCCCGGCAACATGGTCGGTCCGAACGAGAATGCCTGGAACATCTCCGGGTCGCCGGCCTCGATCCAGTAGGCGAGCGTCGTTCCCAGATCCATGAGCGGATCGCCGAGTGTCGCCATCTCCCAGTCGAAGACAGCGCGAATCTGGGTGAGGTCCTGAGCGTCCAGGAGGAGGTTATCGTACTTGTAATCGTTGTGCACCAAGGCGGCGCCTCTTTCCCGGGGCCGATTGCCAGCCAGCCACTGCGCGATGCGGTCCAGGGCGGGCAGGTCCTCCGTCTGCGCAGCGCGATAGCGCTTGGTCCAGCCCGTCACCTGGCGCTCGACATAGCCCGCGGGTTTGCCCAACTCGCCCAGGCGGGCCGCCTGGTAATCGAGCGTGTGCAGGAGAGCCAGGTTATCAATCAGTGCCAAACTGAGCTGGCGCACGGTAGCAGGGGCGAGGGACAGATCCGGCGGCAACGTCCGGCGGAGGACGATGCCGTGCCGGCGTTCCATGACGTAGAACGGCGCTCCGAGAATGCGGTCATCCTCACAATGGACATACGGTTGCGGCGCCAGCGGATAGACCTTGCACAGCTGGGACAAGACACGGTACTCCCGGCCCATGTCGTGCGCCGTCTTCACCTGGTTGCCAAACGGCGGCCGGCGCAGAACTAGCTCCCGCGTGCCCAGGCGTAACAAGTAGGTCAAGTTCGAATGCCCGTGCGGGAACTGCTCCACAGTCAGCGGCCCACCCGCCTCGGGGAACTGTTGCTGGAGATACGGTTCCAATCGGCCCAGGTCGAGTTCCTCGCCGGGTCGTACCGATCGCGTCTCGTCGCGGTAGTCGTCCATCGGCGTCTCCTGGCTAAGAACGCCTCCCAGAACCTCGTGGTGCAGGCGAATTTGTCCTATGGCGGCTTCAAAAATTCCGGCCTCGGCAAGGAAGCCTCGCT
>JBGQLF010000278.1:0-9347 GCA_041499985.1 Gemmataceae bacterium | reverse complement strand
CGGTTCCTTCCGTGTCGGCCGGCAGGATTACTACGGTCGCTACAACATGGGCATGCAGCTGCACTTGATCGGGGATAGCCTGATCGGCTGGATGGTCTGGGACTTGATGCGCGGCGTGGACCTGTTGCTGGCGCGGCCTAGCGTGGATCGGGAACGCATCGTGCTCCTGGGTGCCGTGGCGGGGGGCGGCGACCCGGCGGCGGTGACAGCGGCTCTCGATCCGCGGATCGCGGCCGTGGTGCCCTTCAACTTCGGCGGACCGCAGCCCGAAACCGTCTATCCGTTGCCGGCGAACGCGGCGACGGCGTTCAACTATGCCGGCTCCGGTAGCTGGGAATCGACACGCAACCTGCGACTGTCGGCGCGCGACGGCTTCCTCCCCTGGCTGATCGTCGGCTCGGTGGCACCGCGCGGACTGATCTATGCCCACGAATTCGCCTGGGATCAGGCGCGGGATCCCGTGTGGACCCGCCTGGAAAAGATCTACGGTTTGTATGAGGCACGCGATCACTTAGCAGCGATGCACGGCCGCGGCGCCGTCACGGGCAAGCCGCCAGACGCCACCCATTGCAACAACATCGGTCCGGAACATCGCCAAAGTATCTATCCCGTCCTGAAGCGCTGGTTCGACATGGCCGCGCCAGCCCGCGAGGAGCAGCCGCGTCGCCCGGTCGAAGACCTGATCTGCCTCACGCCCGAGGTCGCCAAGGAGATTGCTCCCCGGCCTCTGCACGAGTTGGCCGCAGCGCTGGCAGCAGAGCGGGCGGGAGCCGCACGCCAACGTCTGGCGGGGCTGGCGCCCGCAGCGCGCCGAGAACGGCTCCGCCATGATTGGGCCCGACTTCTGGGCGAAGTCGAGCCGAGGGCCGATCCCAAAGTATCCCGGCACAGCCAGGAGCGCCTCGGGGACGTGACCGTCGAGCGTCTGGCACTGGAGGTGGAGCCGGATCTCCTCGTGCCGTTGTTGTTGCTGCTCCCTGCACGGCAGCCGCAGACGCGGTCGTCCCTCGTGGTGGCGCTGGCGCAGGAGGGTAAGCAAGCGCTTCTTCGGAACCGGGCCGATGCAGTTGCCGAATTGCTCCGGAGTGGGGTCGCAGTATGTCTGCCCGATCTGCGCGGGACGGGGGAGACGTGTCCGGCCGGCGATTCGAGGGGCCGCAGTAGTGCGAGTACGTCGCTCTCGGCCACGCAACTAATGTTGGGGCAGACGCTCCTGGGCGCGCGCTTACGAGACCTGCGCTCCGTGCTGCGCTATCTACGCCAGCGCACCGATCTGGATCCGGCCCGTGTCGCGCTGTGGGGCGATTCCTTCGCCCCGGCCAATCCGGAAGGCCGGCGCCTGGAAGTGCCCCTCGATGCGGATCGTCTTCCGGACCAGGCCGAGCCACTCGGCGGATTGATGGCGCTGTTCGGAGCCCTGTATGAGGACAGCATCCAGGCAGTCTACGCCCACGGAGGCTTGGCCGGTTACACGGCTCTGCTGCAAAGCCCGTTTTGCTATATCCCCCATGATGCCGTTGTACCGGGAGCCCTCACGGCGGGCGATCTGTGCGACATGGCCGCGGCGCTGGCACCACGGCCGCTTCGGTTGGAGGGATTGGTAGATGGACTCAATCGCCGCGTGCCGGCCGAGGTGCTGAGGAAAACCTTCGAGCCGACTCGCGTGGCCTACCAGGCGGCCGGAGCACCAGGCCGGCTCGTCCTCGAGGTACAAGCGACGCAGCCTGGCTCGGCCGCGAGCTGGCTGTTGACGCAGCTCCAAGGACACTAACACGAACTTTCCCAGGAGACTTTCATGGTCCCCCACGCCGCGAATGTCTGTTTCCTCAGTCGGCGCTCGTTTCTCCAGCTGGGCACCGCCGGTCTGGCGGCTCTCCCGCTCGGCCGAGCGCTGGGCCAGGAGAAGTCGGCCGAAAAGGACAAACCGACGCAGTTTCAGATCGCGTGCATGACCATACCATACGCGCAGTTTCCCGTGGAAAGGGCGCTGAATGGGCTCAAGTCGGCCGGTTACCAGTACGTCGCCTGGGGCAGCAGTCGCCGGGAGGCCGATGGCAAACGCGGGCCGTTCCTGGCTCCCGAGGCGCCGCCGAACCAGGCGAAGGAACTGGGTCAGCGCTGTCGCGACCTGGGACTGGAGCCGCTCATGATGTTCTCGGGCATCTACCCCGAGGCCAAGGACCACCTGGAAGTTCTCAAGAATCGCATTCGCCAGGCATCCGCGGCCGGCATTCCCCAGGTGTTGACCTTCGGCAATACTAAGGGCGGCGATCGCAAGCTGTGGATCGAGCACTTCAAAACCCTTGGCCCCATCGCCCGCGATCACGGTGTGCTGATCGTGATCAAGCCCCACGGCGGCCTGACGGCCCGCGGCTCACTCTGCGCAGCGATCGTACGAGACGTGGCGGACGAAGGGGTCAAGGCCAACTACGATGCCGGGAACGTGATGGATTATCTCAAGCTCGATGCGGCGACGGTATTGGCGGACCTGCGCGCGTGCGCCGCCGAGGTGCGCAGCTTCTGCATCAAGGACCACCGCATGTTTCCGCGCGACGAGGATTGCGGCCCTGGCCTCGGCGAGATTGATCACTACCGCTTGCTCGCGCCCGTGGCCTTCACGGGTCGCGCCATGCCCTTGTGCTGCGAGAACATTTCCGCTCCGGGATTGCCTGCACCGGCCAACCCCGACGGCGTCGATGCGTTGGCGCGCCGGGCACGGGAATTCCTTGAGTTGGTGATCCGCGGTCTTCAGGTAGCACGTGTGCGTTGAGCCGTGGCAGGTCTCTAGCGTGGGAACAAATTCCCTGTTGCTTACGTAGCCACAAGCGTCCTCGCTTGTGGCTCTAGCAGCCCACAAGCGAGGACGCTTGTGGCTACGATCGGACAACAGGTCCCTGGATCTTGCACTAACGAATCCCGCCAAAGATCGCCAACTCAAAGTACTTCCAGAAGCAATCCACGTCGTGGAAGCCGATCTCCCGCAGCCACTGACACTGTTGCTCGACCGAAGCGAGAATATTCGCCGCCCGATCCGGCCGTTCCAGGAAATCCCGGCGAACCTGTTCCTGGCTCACCTCCTCGCCATGCTCCCGGCGCCGCAGGAACAGGTGTTCCGTCATGGCATCATTGAACATCTCTTCGATTCGCGGCGTGGGACTGGACACGTGTTCCAGGTTGAGAAACACACCATCCAGGGTGAGCAAATCGTAGATTTCCTGATAGAGGGCCCGTTTGCGTTCATGCGTGAGATGATGAATCGCAAAGCCGGAGACCACGGTATCGAAGGATCCGGGCACGGCGTCGCGCCAGGCGGGCGATTGCAGATCGGCTTCAACGATCCGGGCCCGCGCGCCAAACTTCTCCACGCGAGCCTGCGCCTGCTCCAGCATCAGTGGCGAAAAATCGAGGGCAACCCCGCTGGCCTGCGGGAAGGCCTCCAGCACCGTCGCCAGGATCAGGGCATCACCCGCTCCCAGGTCCAGGACACGATGCGGATGGCGCGGCGCCAAACGCAACACACGTAGGGCCACTTCGAGCTGGCGCTGGCGATCGGGGATGAGCAAGGAGCGCTCATTAAGAAACGCCGCGGCCACGTCACGCTGTTTCCAGATGTCCGCCTCCACGGAGGTCCCTTTCTGCGGAAATGATGAATGATGAGTGCTGAACGATGAATGCGCTGGCAGGTCTCCGTTTTCGCATTCATCGTTCAGCACTCATCATTCCTCGTTTCTTACTGGAGTGGCTTGAGCTTGATGTTTTTGTAGTACACCGGTCGGCCGTGATCTTGCAGGCCGATCAAGCCCTTGCGCGGGAAATCCTTGATGGCCAGTTTGTATTTGTGCTTGGAACCATCGGGTCGCTTGCCCGGCTGGTCCCATTCATCAACGTTGATCTGGGCGACCTTCTCGCCATTCAGCTCGACCGTGATGAGGCTCTTGTTGGCCGTGATCACAAAGGAATTCCACTCATCCGCTGGCCGGGTCACATTTTTGCTCGGAGCCACCAGGTCGTAAATCGAACCGCACGAGTTGCGATTGGGTGACCGGCCCTGGTCATCGAGCACCTGGATCTCCAGCCCGGTTTGCACCTCATCCTTCGGATCGCCCACGCGCACGAAGACGCCGCTGTTGCAACCCTTGGACATCTTGAAATCGACTTTGAGCACGAAATTGTCGTACGGCGCGTCGGTATAGAGCATGCCGCCGCCCTTGCTGAGGGCCAGGGTGGCGTCCTCCACATGCCAGCCGCCGAAGTCGGCGCTGGGACGGTGCCAGCCCTGGAGGTCTTTGCCGTTGAACAGCAGGATGTAGCCCTCCTGTTTCTCGGCGGTGGTGAGCTCGTTGTCGGCAGCCTGAGCTGTCGACACGCCCAGTGTCAGGCAAACGAGCACGAACAGCGGGGAGGTACAAAGCGGCTTCATTCGGAACTCTCCTTGGTGAGTCAGCCTGTGGGGAGAATCTCAAGAGCAGAAGATACAGGCCGGTTCATCCAAAGTCGAGAACTTCCAGGCAAGGCGTGCACCAGGTTTCAGGGTTTGCTCTCTGGTTTCAGGTGCGTCTCGTGCTCATGCCGGTGAGGCACGCCCAGCCAGGGCTCCAGCTTGTGAACGAACGCCAGGACCAGCCAGGCCATGACGACGGCTACGACCGAGGGCCAGATCCACCCAGCTGCCACGGCCATCCCGACGGCCGCAGTCAGCCAGATCGTGGCCGCTGAGTTCAGTCCACGGATCTCCGTGCTGTCACTCAGCTTAATAATCGTTCCCGCGCCCAAAAAGCCAATCCCGGCGGCAATTCCCTGGATCACTCGGGTCAGGTCCTTGATATCAGCTTCCTGAGGGATGAGCGTGAAGATGGCCGCCCCAAGAGCGACGAGCATATGCGTGCGCATGCCCGCCGATTTGCCCTCATGCTGGCGCTCGTAGCCGATCACGCCGCCCATGATAATGGCCACTCCCAGTCGCACCACCACGCGCACCACGTGGTCCACGTCATCGAGTTTCACAAACAGTTGCGCCCACAACGGATTCATGAACAGCTTGCTCCTTTTCGATCTTGTTGCTTGTGTACACCATCCCAACTGGTTGGAATAGAACCTGCGCCGAGCCTCGGGTCAAGGCGCAGCGCGAACCTACCGGGCCTGTACTTGTCGGATAGAGCAGCCAGACCACGATGTCCAGTGTGGCATTATTCGTATCACAGGATCAACCCATGGGACAGTCTATCATTCAGGTCGATGCCTTTACCAGGGAACCCTTCACCGGCAACCCCGCGGCGGTCTGCGTCCTGGCCGAGCCGCGTCCGGAGCGCTGGATGCAGCAAGTTGCGGCGGAGATGAATCTCTCGGAGACAGCGTTTCTGCTCCGGCAGGCGGATGGCTTCAGCCTGCGCTGGTTGACGCCGAAAGTCGAGGTGGATCTCTGTGGCCACGCTACCCTCGCCAGCGCCCATGTGTTGTGGGCAGAAGGCTATTTGCGATCCGAGGAGACGGCTCGCTTTTACACCCGGAGCGGACTGTTGACGGCGGCTCGCCAGGAAGATTGGATCGAACTGAATTTCCCCGCCCAGCCGGTCGAGCCCGTGAGTGCACCGCCTGAGTTGGCCACGGCGCTGGGCGTGACGCTGAAATCCGTCGGCAAGAACCAATGGACTTATCTGGTTGAAGTGGACTCCGAGGATACCGTGCGGCGGCTGGCGCCGAACTTTTCTTTGCTGGAAACCCTGGCAGCGCTCGGTGTCATCGTCACGAGTCGGGCCAGCACTTCGCCGTACGATTTCGTCTCGCGGTTCTTCGCGCCGGGAGCGGGCATCCCCGAGGATCCGGTCACGGGGTCGGCACATTGCTGCCTGGGACCGTACTGGCAAGAGCGGCTGGGCAAGGCAAGCTTTCTGGCGTATCAGGCATCGACGCGGGGCGGCGTGGTGCGCGTGCGGGTGGCGGGACCGCGGGTTTATCTGGGTGGGCAGGCGGTGACGGTGTTGCGCGGGGAACTGGTGTAGCTGCTCTACGAAGAGCGGATCACGAACCGTTGCCCAGAAGAGCGAAGCTGGAGAAGCTAGGTAGGCAGGCCCAGTCGGGTGCGGGCTTCTTGCCGGACTTGCTCCATCCAGCGGAGAGCGGCTTGCACCTGTCGTCTGGTGGCCTGGAGACCAGGATAGCGATAATCCACGGCGAACTGACTTAGAAAAATCATACCCCGCCGAAGCCTTCTTAACGCGGCATCGTGGGGCAAGAGCTGATTGAGAAGATCGTCCAGGTCGTGGATGCGCGGGATGGGTAAGCCCTGTTCTTGCAGCAGCGCCTTGAGGTATTTCTCTGCCGCTTGCTGGCAATGAAAGCAGGTCAGGTCATGAAGGGGTGGTTTCGTCCCCGCGAGTTTTTTTGCGCCCAGGACGTCGGCTTCGGCCTTGCGGACCCACTCTGCGGTCAATCTTTTCATACAAGACCTTGCCTTTCGCCACCACTTCGCGCAAGAACCAGTCCCCTTCTTCCAGGCGCCAGGCCAGGTTTGTCGGCGTGCGCACAATCAGGTCGAGCGGGAAGGGCGGCGCTAGCGCCAGGCGGATGCGAATGGACTGGTTGATCTCATTGTACGCAGGCATGATCACCAAGAGGTCAACGTCACTCCATTCATGCGGCTTGCCGTAAGCATACGAGCCAAACAGGATGATCTTGTCCGGTTGAAACCGCTCCGCAATCTGGCGGGCCAAACGCCGGATGGCAGACATCGGAATGTTCGGCGAACGATACCGATGAATGGATGCTGCTTCAATCGGACGGCGCTGCTTCTTGGTCATATCGTTATTCTAGCTGCACGGGGTCGTTTGCAGCGAGGAGAGAATGGCAGCGTTTCCGAAACTGGGATGCAACACTCCTCCCAATCGCTTATTCTATCCCTTCAGATCTTCCCCTGGATTCGACCCGACTCCGCCTCTCTCCCGGGCGGCTTGGAGAAAAAACCCGTTTCGGCGCGCATACAAAGCGCCCGAACGGTGCCTTTAGAGGTAGGCGAACCGCATGCAGCCCGACGTTCCGGGCGACGGCCGGCATCTGGAGCAGTTTCGCGCGTACCTGCGCCTGTTGGCCCGGGCGCGTCTGGATCCGCGTCTCCAGGCCAAGCTCGATCCGTCCGACATCGTGCAGCAGACGCTCCTGGAAGCCTACCAGGCGCTGGACCAGCGGCGCGGTCAGAGTCCCGAACAGGTGGCCTGCTGGCTGCGGCAGATCCTGGCGCGCAACCTGGCCAATGCCGTGCGGGATTTCCGCCGGGACAAGCGGAATATCGACCGCGAACAATCGCTGGAAGCGATCGCCCACGACTCGTCGGCTCACCTGAACGCCTGTCTGGCCGCCGAGCAATCGTCACCCAGCCAGCAGGCCCAGCGGCAGGAAGAGGCCGCCCGGCTGGCAGCGGCGCTGGCAACGTTGCCGGAGGCCCAGCGCGAGGTACTGGTGCTGCGGCACTGTCACGGCTGGTCGCTCCACGACATCGGCCAGCACCTCGGCCGCAGTGCCGCCGCCGTCGCCGGCCTGCTCCATCGCGGATTGGAACAAGTACGCGCCCAGCTCCAAGAACGGGAGTGAGCCATGAACCCGACCTTCACCGACGCCACGGACCGCGCCGAGCATTTCAGTGAAATCCTGGCTGCGTACCTGGAAGCCGTCGATGCCGGCTGGGCGCCGGCGCGGGACGAACTCCTGGCCCGCTATCCGGAATTCCGCGGCGATCTGGAAGCATTCTTCGCCGCCCAGGATCAAGTCCATAGCCTCGCCGAGCCATTTCGGCTTGTTCCTGCAACCCCTTCCGGTGAGACGCCTGGCCGGGCGAAGAATCCTGGAGTGGCCACGGCGGGACTGGAAGGACCGGTGTCGGATGAACCCACCGAATCGTCGCGCTTCTTCGGCGACTACGAGCTGCTGGAAGAGATCGCCCGCGGCGGCATGGGCGTCGTCTGGAAGGCGCGGCAGCGGAGCCTCAATCGCATCGTCGCCCTGAAGATGATCCTCAGCGGCCAGCTGGCGTCCGCGGCCGATGTGCAGCGCTTCCGCAACGAGGCCGAGGCCGCTGCCCTCATGGACCATCCGGGCGTGGTGCCGATCTACGAAGTGGGCGAGCACGAACGGCAGCATTACTTCAGCATGAAGCTCGTCGAGGGCGGCAGTTTGGCCCAGGCCCTGAGCGCGGGGCAGTGGGCGATGGACGGCAAAGAAGCGGCGCGGCGGTCCGCGCTGTTGCTCGCAAAGGTGGCGCGGGCCATCCACTACGCCCATCAGCGTGGCATCCTGCACCGCGATCTGAAGCCGGCCAACATCCTGCTCGATGAACAGGGCGAGCCGCTCGTGACCGATTTCGGCCTGGCCAAGCGCGTGCAGGGCGACGCGGGGCTGACGCAATCGAACGCCATCGTCGGCACGCCAAGCTACATGGCGCCCGAACAGACGCTGGGCAAACAGGGCGGGCTGACCACGGCGGCGGACGTCTACAGCCTGGGGGCGATCCTGTACGAGCTGCTCACGGGCCGGCCGCCGTTCCAGGCCGACACGCCGCTGGACACGCTGCTGCAAGTGCGTGAGCGCAAGCCGGTGCTGCCGCGGAGCCACAATCCGCGCGTAGATGTGGACCTGGAGACGATCTGCCTGAAGTGTCTGGAGAAAGAGCCGGCGCAGCGCTACGCCAGTGCAGCCATGCTGGCAGAAGATCTGGAACGCTGGCTGGCCGGCGAGGTGATCCAGGCGCGGCGGGTCAGCGTTTGGGTGCGGGCGCTGAAATGGGCGCGGCGCCGACCGGCGTTGGCGGGAATGGCGGTCCTGATCGTCTTGAGCGGGCTGCTCGGCTTTGTCGGCGTGGGGGCGCTGTGGCAGCTGAGCGAGACGCGCGAACAAAAGGATCGGGCGGAGCAGGCAAATGAACAGGCCCAGAGTTTGCTATATACCAACCGGGTCATGCATGCGTATTGGGCGTGGCGTGACAACGAGATGGGCCGCACGCAACAGCTGTTGGCGGAATGCCCCCAAAAGCTCCGGCATTGGGAATGGCACTACGTCAACCGGCTTTGCCATGCAGACTTGCTCACTCTCAAAGGGCACCGGGGCGAGGTCTGGAGCGTGGCCTTCAGTCAGGATGGGCAGCGGCTGGCCTCAGCCAGTGACGACCAGACAGTGAAGGTCTGGGATGCGCGCAGCGGCCAGGAACAGTTGAAACTCGAAGGGCACACGGGCTGGGTCCGGAGCGTGGCCTTCAGTCCGGACGGGCAGCGACTGGCTTCGGCCAGTTGGGACCGCACGGTGCGGGTCTGGGATGCGCGCAGCGGCCAGGAACAGTTGAAACTCGAAGGGCACACGGACAT
>JBGQLF010000277.1:0-9349 GCA_041499985.1 Gemmataceae bacterium | reverse complement strand
CGCCCCCTGATGCGGCTACTCCCATCAGGGGGCGAACGCCCCCGCTTGCCCTTGGGTTGTATCCTCTCAATCGCTCAGTGTGGACATGGGGTACGACCCCAGAACATACAACTGCTCGCAGTGTTCTTGAAGTAAGGCAAGTGCCCGCTTGACCTTGGCATCCTCGGCGTGTCCCTCCAGATCGACGAAAAAGACGTACTCAGACCGAGGCGATCGGGCGGGGAACGATTCAATCCAGGTCAAGTTGAGCTTGGCCTGCTTGAAGATACTCAGAGCATCCACCAACGATCCTGGCTGATGCGGCACTTTGAACATCACGGCCGTCTTGTCCCGCCCGCTCCGGCTACACTCCTGAGTACCGATCACTGCGAAGCGAGTCTCATTGTGCGGCGAATCCTCGATGTCCACGAACAAGATGCGCAGACCATAGCGCACGGCCGCCTGCCGGCTGGCCACCGCGGCTGCCCCGGGTTCACGTTGTGCCAGCTCCGCCGCGGTCGCCGTGCTTGCCACCTCGTGCAGCGAAGCATGCGGCACATTCTTGCTCAGCCAATTGCGGCACTGCGAGAGCGCCTGAGGCTTGCTATAGATCCTACGAATCTCTTGCTGTTCGCAATTGGCCATCAAGTTATGATGAATTGGCAACCGAACTTCAGCACAGATATGGAGTTGCGGCAAACGCATGAACATGTCGAGGGTGTCGGCGACGCGGCCGTCGGTTGAGTTTTCCAGCGGCACGACGCCGAAATCGGAATGGCCCCGGTTGACCTCCTCGAACACCGCTGCGATGCTACCGACGCGCATGAACTCCACAGTCTGGCCGAAACGCTCGACCGCGGCCAGATGGCTCCAACTGTACTCAGGACCGAGATAGGCAACCTTGACCGTCTTTTGGAGCGCCCGCGAGCCGCTCATGATCTCGCGGAAGATGGAGCGGACGGTGTGTATATCCAAAGGCCCCTTGTTGGCTTGCAACACGTTTTGTAGAACTTCTTCTTCCCGCGCCGGCGAAAAGACCTCAGCGCCGTGGTCGTTCTTGACCTTGCCGATCTCCGCTGCCACACTGGCTCGCTCATTGGCCAGCTTCAGAATCTGTAAATCTAACTTGTCGATATGCTTACGCAGATCACGCAGAGACACCGCCGCCCGGCTCGTGCTGCTATTGGTGCCACTCTCAGTTTTGCGCGTCATGAGGAATCTCGTCTGGGAAGTCGCGGCGCAGTTTCCACGGTAATCTAATCGGGTCACTGGCGCGTGTCAACCAACAAGACGTAAGCTGTCCGCTATTTTCCATTTCCTGATCACGGGACCCGTCGGTCGGCTCCAAAACGCCGTGCTCGGGCTGTCACAATGGCGCAGCGCGGCAAGCGTGAACTGGGAGGAACTGCCATTTTGGCGGAATGACGCAAACGCGTACTTGCACTCCGGTAGCTTCCCCCACACGGAGCGTTTCTCAAGTTGATGCGTTCAAAGGAATTAGAGCGAAGTAGTCTATTCTCCCCTTCGCGGCATGGCAGTTGCTTTTCATAATGATCGGTTAGCCAGCGCCTAATCTCGGCCCTTTGGGAGTGCCAGTAGATTCCTGAAGCCCCCATGCTTCGATTTTTCTGAAGAGAGCGGCCACCGAGCGCGTCACCAGGGCGCGGTGGTTCCCTGCTCAGGCGAGGCGAGGGCCGTCGCGGATCCGAATACTTAACAGGGGGGGAGGCACAGCGCCGGTTCTCCCATGCAGAAAGGAGCCCCACGGTGGCAGACGAAAAGATTATCGGTATCGACCTCGGCACGACGAACTCCGTTGTGGCGGTCATGGAAGGCAGCGAAGTGAAGGTGATCCCCAACCAGGAGGGCAACCGCCTGACGCCCAGCGTGGTCGCCTTCACGGAGAAAGGAGATCGCCTGGGCGGCGATCCAGCCAAGCGTCAAGCCATCACCAACCCGCGGCGCACCGTCTACTCGATCAAGCGCTTCATGGGCCGGCGGCACAGCGAGGTCCAGTCCGAGGAGAAGCTCGTTCCCTACAAGGTCGTGGGCGGGGCGAACGAACTGGTCAAGGTCGACATCGACGGCAAACAGTACACGCCGCCCGAAGTCTCGGCCATGATCCTGCGCAAGCTGAAGGAAGCCGCCGAGGCCTACCTGGGTCATACGGTGCGCAAGGCGGTCATCACGGTGCCGGCCTACTTCAATGACGCCCAGCGGCAGGCGACGATTGATTCCGCCCAGATCGCCGGCTTCGACACCGAATGGGAGATCGAGGATCCCAAGACCGGCAAGAAGACGCGCCAGCGCATGCGCATCATCAACGAGCCGACCGCCGCGTCGTTAGCGTACGGTCTGGACAAGAAGAAAAACGAGAAGATCGCCGTCTTCGACCTGGGCGGCGGGACCTTCGATATCTCGATCCTCGACGTCGGCGACGGCGTCTTCGAGGTCAAGGCGACCAATGGCGATACGCACCTGGGCGGCGACGACTGGGATCAGGTGCTGATCGATCACATCGCGGACCAGTTCAAGAAGGATCACGGCATCGATCTGCGCAAGGACCAGATGGCGTTGCAGCGCCTCAAGGAAGCGGCGGAGCGCGCCAAGAAGGACCTGTCGCAGGCGACCACGGCCGACATCAACCTGCCGTTCATCACGGCCGATGCCTCCGGCCCCAAGCATTTGATGATGTCGATCACCCGTTCCAAATTCGAGCAGCTCACCGAACCCCTCTTCGAGCGCTGCCGTGGACCGGTGCTGCGGGCGCTCTCGGATGCCGGCTACAAGCCGAGCGACATCGACGAGGTGGTGATGGTCGGCGGCATGACGCGGGTGCCGCGGGTGCAGGCGATGGTCAAGGAAGTCTTCGGCAAGGAAGGCCACAGGGGTGTCAACCCGGACGAGGTCGTCGCCATCGGTGCGGCCATCCAGGGCGCACAGCTACTCCTGGGCAGCAAGTCCGATGTGCTGCTCCTGGACGTGACTCCGCTCTCGCTCGGGATCGAAACCCTGGGCGGTGTCATGACCAAGCTGATTGAACGCAACACGACCATCCCGGCGGTGAAGAAGCAAGTTTTCTCAACCGCCGAGGATAACCAGCCCGCCGTGACGATCCGAGTCTTTCAGGGCGAACGTGAAATGGCGGCGGACAATCGCCTGCTGGGGCAATTCAATCTAGAAGATATTCCATTGGCGCCGCGGGGCATGCCGCAGATCGAGGTTGCCTTTGACATTGACGCCAACGGTATCTTGCACGTCTCCGCCAAGGATCTCGGCACGGGCAAGGAGAAGAAAATCCGCATCGAAAGCTCGAGTGGCCTGACGGGAGCGGAAGTCGAGCAGATGCGTCGCGACGCCGACACCCACGCGGCCGATGACAAGGGCAAGCGCGAGCTGGTGGACACGCGCAACCACGCGGACCAGATGATCTACCAGATCGAGAAGATGCTCAAGGAACACGCTGACAAGATTTCGGACACAGACAAGGCTCCGATCCAGGCTGCGGTCGAGAAGGTCAAACAAGCCGCCAGCCGCGACGATGCCAATGCCATCAAGCAGGCGATCAGTGAGCTGGAGCAGGCTTCGCACGCCATGGCGCAGCACCTTTATAGCAAGGCGCAACCGAGTGGCGCGGGCGCCGAAGCCGGACCGAGCGGTGACGGTGCCGGCAAAGAGGCTGGCAAGGAAGACGTCATCGACGCGGAGTTCGAGGTCAAGAAATAAGTCGGACGGCAGCAGTTGGGTGGCCGGGCTTCGCAAAGCCTCGACGCCGGCCACCCAACTGCTCGCGAGGACAAGTATTGCTGCCCACTCCCTGCTGGCTTACCAATCGGAACCCACAACTTGGCCCGCGAATTTGGGATCATTGCAGACGATGCGCCAGGTCGTCACGCTGATGGACCCGCTCACCGAGCGCACACTGCCGTCCCCTAAGCCGACTTGCATGCCCCCAGGATGGGCGGTTTGGGTGATGGCGCTCGTGCAATCCGTCGGCTTCGGCGCCACCTGGAACGTGAGTGTGCCGGCCGAATAGTCCGCCTCGGGGTTGCCACCCGAATACAAGGCCGGGTTCATGGCCGTCGTCCAGCCGAAACCCGCTGCGGCCTGGCAGGCGCCGGGGCTCGGTTGCACATAGGCCCAGTAGGACCAATAAGGACTCTTGATGTTCCCATCGATGTTGCAGTTGGCGTAGCGTTCCGCGATCATGGCGGTGTTCGAAGTGCCATTCGGCATGGCCGGGACGATTGCTTTGGGATTTGGAGTAAAGACCAGGACATTGCCCACGTAACTGTTCACGGCATAATTCGCCGTCCCGCCGCTCGGGATCAGACCCCCTCCTGGTGCTGTCCCATCGGAAGGGCAGATAAAGTTCTTCACGATAGCACCCAGAGTCGCAACATTATAGGGGTGGCTTGGGTTTCCATCGTACTTCGGCACAGCAGCCGTGGGTTGGATTCTTTGGAAGAGATTGGTCTGTTCGATGTAGGGCATCAGGTGGACCAACCAGGTGCCCGGGGCACCATCGGGGGACGTGGTCGCTCCATAGTTCACTCCTGCCTTATACGGGCCGGTCCAGATATCCGGCCAGCTCCAGTTGGGGGGCAGTTTACTATAGGCGTCGTGGAAGTTATGTACGGCCAGGCCCAGCTGCTTGACCTGGTTGGTGCAGCTGATCCGGTTGGCCGCGTCGCGCACCTTCTGCACCGCCGGCAACAACAAGCCGATCAAGACGGCGATGATGGCGATCACCACCAACAGCTCGATCAGGGTGAAAGCCGATCTTCGCTGCCAATGCTTCCCGGACATGGCAAACCTCCAAAAAAGAGAATGGAGAGCATTGAAACGCAAACTTCATTTCTCCGTCAACTTCAAGTCATAAGCCCCCGGCTTTGGGTTCGCGACCACCTCGATCGAGAACGGACTCGTCGCGGGATCTAAGTATCGGGAGTGGAAGGGGGGAGGCTTCCCTTTGCTTTGGCGGGCGTCGAAAGCGACGTAGACCTTGTACCAACCCAGCGGGACACCGTCTTGGGCCCCGGTGTTGACCTGGAACATGCCGTTTTCATCCAGCGCCGCAGAAGGAATCCGTTGGATCCGATTGTCCTTGTCCGGAGCGAACATGATCGTGGAGGCGCTGCTGACCAGTGGCTTCCCGTCTACGGTTGCCCGGCCACTCACCTCGGCGATCTTTTCTCCGGCACAACCGGCCAGAGCAAGCACCCCGCCAAGGCAGAGGAACAGGGCGAACCATGCTTCGCGACACTTGGGGTTCGCGGATTCTGGAGGGTTGATCGAGGCCAACAGACGTCGCATGGTAGTTTCCTTAAGCTCGGATCTCGGTGCCCGGGCGCCGACGGCGGGAAGCACTTCGCCGCCCTCGATCCATTCAAGCTTTCCAGCCCCGGGAAGCTCGGGAGAGGTTTGTTGGAAGACGGGACAGATTGTGCCCGAAGGCAGCAAGAAAGCAAGCAAAAAAGTCTCCCGGAAAACCAGAGCCGGCTGATGGTAGCGGAAATGCCGACGATGACTTCGCGATCTTGCAAAGGATGCTCCCCCGGTAAGGAAGACCGCCCGTTCCTTCCCCACCGCCGAACCGATCCTGATTGCCGCCGTGGTTTTCTTGCGCTGCGTGCTTGTGGGCGTCATCTTTTCCGGGTATCCTGACGAAGAGAGCATATCCGGACTTTAGTGGCCCGATCAGGACCCACACACGGGGTGAACCATGTCGAACACCGCATCCGCCACTGGCAATAGCACTCCTCAAGCCAACAAGAAGAACCGGTTGGTGCCGCCGGAGCAACGCTTTTGGAAGCGTTATTCGCCACACCACGAGTTCCCGCTGTCGGCCGTCTCCTCGCTCATGTTGCACGTGCTGGGATTCTTTCTGATCGCCCTGGTGATCGGCGGCTTTCTCTTCAGCATCCGGCCCGATGATCGGCCACCGGAAGTCGAGGCCATCGTCATCGCTGGTGGCGGCGGACGCCTGGACGGGGCGGATGCCGGCAAGGCAGGTGGCACCGTGCCTCAGGAGGCCGTGGTGCAACAGCCCGATCCACTGAAGACTCCGGTCGTCAGCCCGGCCGAGGAATTGAAGAATCTATCGGCGGAGCCGCGGAAACTGGATCTGGTCAAGGAAAGCGATAGCGATCGCACTATCGACACCGACGCTGCTGCCGTGGCCAGCGCGCTGGCAAACGTCCAGGAGAGGGCGCGGCAACAAATCGCTGGTCTTCTGGCCCCAAAGGGTCGGGGTGGCTCCGGTGAAGGCGGCGGCTTGGGCGAAGGCAGTGGCCCTGGCGAAGGCAACCTGAGCGGTCCGGGGAAGGCACGCATGTCGCAGCGCGAGAAACGGCAATTGCGCTGGACCATGATGTTCAACACGCGCGATGGCAATGATTATCTGCGCCAGTTGCAGGCCCTGGGAGCGATCCTGGCGATTCCCCAGGAAGGTGGTCAATTCCTCGTCCTCAAGGACCTCAGCCGGCGTCCGGCAGTCGGCGAGATCGAAGATATTACGAAGATCAACCGCATTTACTGGATCGACGACAAGCAGCAGTCGGTTACGTCACTGTCCAATGCGCTGGGTTTGGTGCCGCCGCCACGATTAATCGCGGCGTTCTTTCCGGAGAGTCTGGAGAAAGAGCTTCTGGACAAAGAAAGAAGGTGGTTCAAGGGCTCGGAGGACGATATCCTGGAAACCAAGTTCCAGGTGTCCCATCGCGGCGGCACCTATGAAGCAGTCGTAGTCGGAGTCACGGGGAAGTCGCCACGCTCACGCCGCTAGCAATCTCATTCTCAATGGAAGAGCCTATGGGGTGGACCCCGTGGGCCCTTCTTCTCTTCACCACTGGATCCAGCGCAGAGCCTCTTCAGCGTTTGTCCGCTCCCTTCGCCGCCTCCGTGGCCTGCACAGGGAAGATGACGCGCTGAAAGCCAGCTCCCTTGGCCGTGTCCTGGATCATCGAGACGGTCCCCCAATCCACGTCGTCGCTGGCGTCGATCAGCAACTCGTTCTTCTTCGTAGTGCTGGCGTAGCGGCTGAGTGCGGCGAGCAGATTGGCCTCGTCCACGGTTTCGTCCTCGACACGGAGGATCGTCTTGCCGTCTCGGTGCCGAGCCTGCACCTTGATCATGATCTCCTTGACCTTCTCTGCGGACACTTGGCGGAGCTTGCCCTCCGCCTTCACCGGGTCGCTGCTCGGCATGTCGAGGTACTTCTGGAGGGCCGCATAGGTGGTGGTCAGGATGAAGAAGATCAACAACACCAACGCCACGTCGATGAGCGGATTCATGTCGAGGCGGGTCTCGTCTTCCGGGTGCTTCGGCGGCGGCTCCAGGTCCAGGGCCACCTCGGCCAGTTGCGGATGGCTTTCGATCGCCACCCACTGCTGGTCCCCTGGCCCCATGACCTCGTCGGTGACTTCCCACAAGCCGTCTTGCAACCCCTCGACGACCTGCGCCAGCGACAGCCCCTCTAAGGCCCGCGGCGACCCCTCGTGACGGATGCTCCAGGTCATGGCTTCGCCCTCTCTCGCACGCCGCTGTAGATACGTCCCACCTTCGGCCGGCGCATTTCCAGGGCCACAGTCATACGCTTGATCATGGCGAACGGGAACGTGCGATCGGCCCGCACCATGACCTCGACCTGGCGGTTGCCTGCCAGTCGGCGCTCCAGGTGCTCGAGGAGCTGCTCCTCCGAGGTGAGCTGGCTATCTTCTGCCGCGGGTGGTGCGTCACCTTGTCCGAGTGAATAGACGGGTTGGCCATCGGCAGCGCGGTCGATGCCGATCCAGAGTAGCTCCGCATTGTTGGTAACGAGGGTGGCATTATAGGCTTCCGGCGTGTTGATCAGTGACGCGGCGCTGGCTACGGTTGCCGTCATCATGAAGAAGATGAGCAGGACCAGGCTGACATCGATGAGCGGAATCATATCGACATCGTCGTCCTCTTCGCCCCGGCGCGGTTGCCAGGCAAAATCGAGCTGCACCGGCTCGAGGGCCTCGGCCCGGTCTTCGGTCCGATACGGCTCGACTTTCGGCAAATAGGCCGCGATCGCCGGTACGCCACTCAGGAGCAGCCATTCGCCGGTGCCCGAGGGCCGCAGGCGATCTTCCTCCAGAAGGCGTCCCTGCTGCACCCAGTCGGTCACGACCGCGTACGGCACTTCGCGGTACACCGTATTGCTCTCGATGATCCAGACATCGAAGAATTGGCGTTTCTCGGCCATGTCCGCAACTCCTTCTGTTAGCGCCGCGGGGAAACTGCGGACGGTTCGATCCCCGCTTTGCTAGGGGACGGACCGGTTGGCGGTTTGGCGGCTTGCACGAGCAGCAGCAGCTTCTGGGCGGCGCTCTTCATCTGGAGCTCGAACTGGTTGATCCAGGCCTTGAAAAGGACGTGCGTGAACACCAGAGGAATGGCCGTCACCAGGCCGAGCGCCGTCGCGAACAGGGCCAGACCGATCGAGCCGGCATGGCTGGTGACGCTGCCGCCGCCCTTCTGGCTCATCTCGATATCGTTAAACGTGTTGATCATGCTGATGACCGTGCCCAGCAGGCCGACCATGGTGGCAATCTTGGCGATGGCCAGGATCAAGGGCAGCAAGAAGTTCAAATCAGGTAAGATTTCCAGCTCGATGACGTTGGCCATGGCCCGTCGCATCGCGGCCAAGCCTTGGCGGGAAGTCTCCAGCCCAGCTACGAATAGCCGGCGCGGAACGAGTCCCTGTTGCGAGCGGCAGAACCGCAGAGCGCCGTCGATGCCTTCCTTCTCCAGCCGTTGCTGAAACGCCGGCAGGAACTGGCTCAGGTTGGTCTTGGCATGGTGGTTCAGCAACAGCCGCCAAATGACCAGCGTCACCGCCGTGAGCGACATCAGCAGCATCGGGACGGCGAAATACCACTCATTCATGAAGAACTTGCCGAAGGCATTCATGTGACGGTTCCCAGACAGACAGGAGAAGAGATTGGTTCCCACTCCAGGCGGATCGACCGAGGGTCAACCAGATGGGCCTACTTTCTGTTGTACAGCCGCTGAAGCGCCACCGCTAGAGCGCTTTGGGTAATTCGTACCGGTGCCATGTCAGACGACTCGGAATGCTATCTTGCTCAAACACTGGACACCATCCGCCACCCTTGGCCGCGCGGAGTTTATACTCGACGCGGGATGGTTTGACCTGAGCCCGACGCGCAAGCGAGGCATGTTCCCTCGCTTGCGCGTCGGGCTCAGGTCAACTTGGGTAGCGTTGCGTATAAGTTGCTTCCGATCACGAAACAGTTTCTTAGTCCTTGCAATACCGTTCCGCCTGCGGCTATAGTTAGATGACCAACGGAGGACGGGTAGCCAGCTGGAGCAGGAGCGGCAGTCG
>JBGQLF010000276.1:0-9357 GCA_041499985.1 Gemmataceae bacterium | reverse complement strand
GGCCAGGCTGCTTCCATCGATCAGCTTCATGCTGAAGTAATGCTGGCTCTCGTGCTCGCCGACCTCATAGATCGGCACAATGTGCGGATGATCCAAGTTCGCCGCCGCCTCGGCCTCGCTGTGGAAGCGCTGCACCTCGGCTGGCGAGGCCAACTGCCCGGCAAGGATCATCTTGACCGCGACGATGCGGTTCAAGCTGACCTGGCGTGCCTTCCAGACCACGCCCATGCCGCCCCGGGCAATCTCCTCCAACAACTCATAGTCCCCGAAATAGCGGACCGTCTTCTTGAACGGGTCCCCCAGTTCCGATGGGTCTGTAACGAGGGTATGCACGCCAGAGCCCTGGACAAGAACCGGGTTGCTGGCCAGAGGCTCAGGCCTGTGTCCCGCGAATGCGGCCAACTGGTCCTGGTTGACGAAGAACGCGGCCAACTCTGCCGCCAGGTCCGGATGGCGCGCCATCAGTTCTTGCTGATCCGGGGGTTGTCCCGCCTCGACGGCTTCGAGGTAGGCGGCCAAAATCTCACCCAAGCGCTTGTCCCGGTCCGACGAATGTTCTGCGTTCATGGCTTTACGTAAGCTCCTCATCAGCGAGTAGGTGCTGCGGGTTCACGACAACCCTCTGAGGATCTAGGCGTGAAACGGCCGCACCATGTACGCGCGCTGGCTCGGATTTTTCCAACGTGGGACAACCAGTCATTGACCGTTAGGGAAAAAGGCTGCCCTCCAGGGCCAACCGCCGTGCGGCAACTCAACCACCCGGGAAGAAAGCGTCCAGCAGCGATCCCTGGTTCAGCCAACGGTGGGGCAATCGTCGCGCGCACCGGGGAGTTGTTCAAGCGAAAACCGGGCATGTAGGACCTGCTTCGCCTGCCGGCGTCGCGACACGTTTCCGTGGGGGGTGTGCCGTGTGAAGGCCGAGAATAATCTGGACTCCTGGGAACAGGGATGGTACTTATCATGATGAGTGGGGACCAGTGCCCATTCCAGAAGCGGAGCCACTATGGCCGGGTCCACAACGCGCGACCAAACGGAACACTCCTCGGTTCAACCCGATCGGGCGTCGTACTGGATGGAAAGAATGAAGGACGTCCGTGCCCAGTTGGCCGTCCGGTCCCTCACGCCCGAAGAACAGCAAGCTGCGGAGGATGAGACCTGGGCACTCCAAGATGCGGAGGTTCAGACCACGTACCGAGGCCAGTTCGTGGTTCCCTTCGCGCGGCAGGTCGTCGCCCACGGACTCGATCCGGAGCAAGTCCTGGAAGAGGCCGCCCAAGCCACTGGACGCAGGGTCGACGAACTTCCCCTCGTAGGGATCGACGATCCCCTACGCGATATTCCTCACTGAGTCGCTCAGCCGCGAATGCCAGTCCTTACCCTCGAAGTGAAAGGCGTTGACTACGTCAGCGACCAGGGATTCCCTGTGCGTGCTCAAAGGGCGTTCGCGGAGGAAAAGCCTCGTGAGCGCCCTTGCGGCCCCCCCGGCCCCTTGACTGACAGAAAGCCTCGCGGCGGCAAAAGCTGTCAGCCTGACCCCTTTTGCCGCTCCAAACCAAATCGGCAGGCCAACGAGTGATACCCAGGAAACCGACCAAAGCAGATTTGGCCGCAGCGTACGGCAAAACGGTTCCCGATGTCCTCGCGCCGGATCTGCGTGTCCTCTTCTGCGGCATCAATCCGAGCCTGTACTCGGCGGCGGTGGGCCATCACTTCGCTCGTCCCGGCAACCGCTTCTGGCCCACGCTCCACGCCGCCGGCTTCACGGGACGCCTTCTCTCGCCGTTCGAGGACCAGCAGCTCCTGGATCATGGCTACGGCCTTACCAACATCATGGCACGGGCAACCGCGACGGCCAACGAATTATCTCCGGATGAATTGCTGGCGGCCGCTGGCCGGTTGCAAAGCAAGGTTCGCCGTTTTCGGCCGGCCTGGGTCGCCTTCCTCGGCATCACCGCTTACCGGACCGCGTTCGCTCGCCAGCAGGCTGTTCTCGGACCCCAGCGCGAACCGCTGGGCGATTCTGGAATCTGGCTTCTCCCCAATCCGAGCGGCCTCAACGCCCACTATCAGCTGGCCGATCTCGTGCAGCTGTTCGCCGCCCTCCGCTATCGCGCTGCCGACGATCCGAAGGTAGTCTTGAAGTCGGGCGAAAGATAGTGAATCCTTGGAGAGGGCTATTCTGTACTGTACAAGGACTACGAAGAAGCCCGGTTTTTGCAGGACTCTTTGGGGCTTCGCTGTACACCAGGGAAGTCCATTTTGACCCCATCGTATTGAGGGACAATGGAGGGACAACCCGGCGGCTAGGCCGGCCAGCCGAAAAGCGGTAGCTTCACCGCCTGCCGCCATTCACCTTTGAAGCAGCCAGGAGAAGCACTGGTATGCCGCGCATATCCCGAAGGCCACCGTCTGAGGCTCAGACGTGCCCTCGTTGCGGCGGAGCTCTGGAACCCCGCGATTGCTCTCCCGACGGCCGTCGACGCTGGTGTCATGTCGGTCACCGGAAGGGAAATTGGTCCAACTCTGGACGGCCTGGGCCTCGCCCGAAGAAGACCGCTCGGCGATGCTTCGGCGCATTCCAGAGTGGCCAGAGATTCAGCACTTTGCCTGTGAACTGTTCAGGCATCCCTCATTTGATGCGGCGACACTGGAACGGCTCATCGCTTGGCTTCAGGCTGAGCACAGCCTTCCTCGCAATGGGGCCCTTGGGAAGCCCTTACCGGAGGTCATTTCGCTACTCCGACATGAGATCGGAGAGCGCCAGCCCGCACCACAGCCCCCACCACAGCCCATACACATCCTTGCCAGTATCATCTCGCTTGGCGAGCGCTGCTATCGAATCGGCGACACGACTGTCCAAGTCACAGAGGTCGAAGATAACGTACTTCTTGCCTTCTTCGTTTTGCCCGCGATGGATCACACCACATTGATCACCAAGTCGGGCCAAGATCGCGCGCCGGCCATTCTGCGAAAACTACGAACACAATATGACGGTATTCTTGGGCCCGCGATCAAACTTCCTGGAGCGAGGGGAAAGGGAGGCTATTCTGTCCAAATCCGCGCCAACACCGGCTCCTGAAAGCCCCAAAACAAATCGCGACCAAATAGCGACCAAATCCGCGCCTATATCTTTGTCCCCCCCTTGTCACAATGGGGCCATGAGCACAAAAACGCCTGATCCACCGCCTGATCCGCTGGCCGCCTTGCAGATGCTCGACGCCTGCACCATCCGGGGGCGCCTTGACGAACTGGATCGCGAAGCGCGCTCGCTGCGCGTCTTGCTGCGATACGCCCGCGCCCGCGAACGAGGCCAAGAGCGTTCCGAACAACCACCAGCCCGCGACGCTGCTGGATAAGAGGCAAAAGCATCTAGTTGCTATTGCCATTAGTTGCATTTGCCGCTATATTGACGCATGCCGAGATGCCGAACAGCTTGCTTTACCGAGTCGGTTTATGAGCCAGATAGCACTGCACTTCGATCCTGAATCACTCGAACCGGTGATTCGCCAGGTCGTCGAGGAAACTCTCGTAAGACTGGAATCGGAGCGTGCCCGGCTCGATGGCAAGTTGGCTTACAGCGAAGAAGAGGCGGCCCGCCTACTGGGACTTGCAGTGCATGTGTTGCGCGACGAGCGCCTAAGGGGCCGAATCACGGCCAGCCAAATTGTCGGGAAGCGCATCCGTTATATGCGCGAGGACCTGATCGCTTACTTACTTGGCCGGCGATGGCAGAAAAAGGACTAGAAGCGCCAACGCCGCTCGGCTTGTGACCGGCGGCGTGGCAAAGTTCCCGTTTGTCGCGCCCGTAGCTCAAACGGATAGAGCAACCTGTTGCTAAATGGAAGGTTGCGGGTTCGAGTCCCGCCGGGCGCGGCATTCCTTGGACGAACATCATGATACAAGTGGCCAGTGTCCCTGTCGAGTTCAAAGCGCATCCGCAATGGGTTGCGTGGAAGTACGGCATTCGCCACGGCAAATGCACCAAGATTCCCATCGACTGCCATACCGGTGCTGGTGCCGATTCAACGAACCCCGCGACGTGGACCACATTCGCCGACGCCCTGGCTTATCACCAAGCCCACAAGGCCGATGGCATCGGCTACGTCTTCGCTGACAATGATCCCTTCAGCGGCATTGACCTGGATAAAGTCCTCGATCCCAACACCGGCGAAATCAAGGAGTTCGCGTGGGACATCATCACGCAACTGAATTCCTACTCCGAGGTGTCCCCTTCCGGTTGCGGCATCAAGATCATCGTCGAGGGCAAGCTGCCGCGAGGCTCACGCTGCAAGAACACCAAGCTCGGGGTCGAGATCTACAGCCGCGAGCGCTACTTCACCGTGACGAGCAATTGCCTGGATGGTACTCCGCCCACCATTGAGCAACGCCAGGACGCCCTGGTCAACGTCTATCGCACCGTCTTCGGGATCACGGACGCCAAGCCGGCCCAGCCAGCATACCGCCCGCCGACTGGTGCCATCCTCATCTGTGACAGCGATCTGATCGAGAAGGCCACGAACGCTCGTAACGGCGCCAAGTTCTTCAAGCTCTGGGGCGGAGATACGACCGATTACCCATCGCACTCCGAGGCCGATCAAGCCTTCTGCAACTTGCTGTCGTTTTGGTGCGCTGGGGACCGGGAGCGTATCGACAGCTTGTTTCGGCAGTCGGGACTCTACCGCCCGAAGTGGGACCGCGAGGACTATCGACGACGAACCATCGACAAGGCCTTGGCCAATCGCAGCGCGTTCTACATCGGCAGTGCTCGCCAGGAACAGTCGCCGATTTACGACAGGCGAAGAGGCACCGTTCGGTTCAGCGTGAGGATCTGACGTGGGATTCACAATCGAAATTGATGACGCCCCGGTCGACGGCCGCACGAAGCAAGCGACTGTCTCCGTTGTGGGAGACGACCAACAGGTTGTCTTCACCGACCGAGCGAACCTAAGCGCCAAGACAGAACGGGTCAAGCTGTCCAGGCGGATCGCCGAAAGTTTGCATGCGCAACCCCAGGAGGTTGAACAGAAACTAGAAACCGCGTGGACCGCGGTCGTCAACCATGTTCGCGACCAGAAGGCGAAGCGGCCCCAGAATGGTACGCCAGATCTGACTGGACCTTTCCACACCACAGACCTCGGCAACGCCCGCCGTCTCGTGCATCGCCACGGCTTGGACCTGCGATACTGTGATCCGTGGGGCAAGTGGTTCACCTGGGACGGCACGCGCTGGTGTGACGACGACACGCGAGCATTCGAGCGCCACGCCAAGGATACCGTGTTGTCGATTTACCAGGAAGCCTACCAGGCTACTGATCCGGGGAAGCGTGAAGAGTTGGCTAAGCACGCCATGCGTTCGGAAGACATCAAGCGCGTCCGGGCCATGATCGACCTGGCCCGTTCCGAGCCGGGGATACCTGTGGTGCCATCGCAGCTGGATTCCAATGCGTGGCTGTTGAACTGCATCAATGGCACGGTTGACCTCAAAACCGGAAAGCTGAGGCCACATAGCCGCGATGATATGATAACAAAACTATGTGCGGTATCTTACGACCCTGATGCCAAGCCTATGCTGTGGTACGAATTCCTGACCAAGATATTCGCCGGTAGGTCTAAGCTGATTCACTACATACAACGTCTCTTGGGTTACTGTCTAACCGGAGACGTGTCAGAGCAGATACTGCCGATTTTCTGGGGCAGTGGAGCGAACGGCAAATCAACGCTACTAAACGTGATACTCGACATGCTTGGTCAAGACTACGCCATCAAGGCGGCAAGTGATCTGCTGATGACCAAACACAATGACACGCACCCGACCGAGAAGGCTGACCTATTCGGCCGGCGCTTGGTGGCGTGTGTCGAGACGGATGAAAATCGGCGCCTTGCCGAGACCCTGGTGAAAGACCTGACCGGTGGCGATCGCGTTCGGGCTCGGCGGATGCGCGAGGACTTCTGGGAGTTTGCACCGACCCACAAGCCCATCCTGTGCACGAACCACCGGCCAGTCATCCGAGGCACGGACCATGCCATCTGGCGCCGCATTCGCTTGGTTCCGTTCACGGTCGTGATTCCCGAAGCGGAACAGGATAAGCAGCTGCCGGAGAAGCTGCGCGCCGAACTACCTGGCATCCTCGCTTGGTGCGTAGCCGGCTGCATGGAGTGGCAGCGCGAGGGGTTGGGAACGCCCGAGGAGGTCAAGACGGCGACCGCGGAATACCGGAGCGAGCAAGACATCCTCGGCGAATTCATCCAGGAATGTTGTCTTGTTCATAGAGAGGCGAGAACAAGAGCTGGCGCCATTTATCAAGCATACCAAGCTTGGTGCAAACGCACTGGCGAACAGGAGACCTCCAAGAGCATGTTCGGCCGAAGCCTGGAAGAGAGAGGTTTCACCTCCGACCGGGGCACTGGGGGGGTACGGTTGTGGCTGGGGATCGGGGTGCAGAGTGACGCGAGTGACGCGAATGAAGACTTTGCCAGTTAACCCCCACGTGCGCGCGTTTAGCGGTTCATACCGAAAACCGCGTCACTCGCGTCACTCGCGTCACTCTAATCTCGGAGTTTAAACTAACAAAGGATTTCCTGATGGCTGGGAAACCACGGCTCCAGCAGCGGGAAACGCTGCAAGTTGAAAGCGATGGTTCGCTCCAACCTACCACCGCGGAGTTGGAGCGCATGTTCGATGCCTTCACCCCGTTGTTCAAACGCGAGATGAAGAGGCCCGTGATCAGCATCCAGAGCCGGGGGCGGAGAAGAGCTCTTGGTTGGTTCTGGGATCGCAAGTGGCAGAACGGCCAGGAAACGGCGTTGCCAGAGATCAACATCTGTGCTGAGAATCTGCACGCCGAGCTGCATGACATCGCCGAGACCATGATCCACGAGATGTGCCACTACGTGAACGCCCTTGAAGGCATCTCTGATTGCTCACCCAACCAGTACCACAACGGCAATTTCCGGGACCGTTGCCTTGCTGTTGGCTTGCACTGCGAAAAGATGCCGGGGCGAGGCTGGGCACGGACGAGCCTCACGGAGGAATTGCGCCGGTTGGTGGACGAGCAGGACTTCAACCCGGGCGCCTTCCAGATCTTTCGCAAATCGCCTGCGGCACAGCAGAAGGCGGTCACGAAGATGAAGAAGTGGCGCTGCGCCTGCACCAACATCCGCGCCGCGGTCGAGGTGGATGCGACCTGCAACAAGTGCGGCCAGCCGTTCCTGCTCCAGGAAGTCGGAGTTTAAACGCAAGATGCAAGCCAAGGACTATGCCGAGTATGTCGTCCGCCTGCGGCCGTTGCCGTCGAACATCGCGCCGGCGATCCGGCTGCGGCAGGTCCTGAAGTTTGCCTTGCGGGCGTGTCGGCTGCGGTGCCTGGCCGTGCAGGAGCTGCCCGCCGGCACGGAAGCCACCGGAACCGCTCCGGACGCGGCTCCGCACGGCCTGGGCGAGGTGTGAGGCACGAGAGCTGAAACGACCGGGGCCGGCTCGCGAGGCCGGCCCTGGTCTTGATCCCAGACATCGAAGGAGAACGTGATGGTAACGACAGCAAACGGTCGCCGCAAGAAGGAAAGCACAGCGAGGGCCCCAAGCGCACCAACCTCGCGCCGCGGCTCGAAAGCTAAGCTGGAACGGCAGACGTTCACCACGAGCCGTCTGCTCGACTTCCTCTCAAAGAAAGAACTGGTGGCTCAGATCGGCCACGGTACCAGCGGCTGGCCGCTCGTGCTGGTCAAAGAGCTCCTGGACAATGCCCTGGACGCCTGCGAAGAGGCAGACACCCCGCCCAAAATATCCGTGAACGTGAACGGCAATGTCATCGCGGTCACCGACAATGGTCCAGGCATTCCACCAGAGACGATTGACGGGATTCTAGACTTCGCGGTTCGGGTCTCCAGCCGAGAGGCGTATGTCAGCCCAACCCGAGGAGCCCAAGGGAACGCCCTCAAGACGATCGTGGCGATGCCCTTTGTGCTCGACGGTCAGAGCGGGCGTGTCGATGTCCTAGCTCGTGGGATCCGCCACGAGATCACGCTGCGCGTCGACCGCATCCGCCAACAGCCAGTCATCGACCACCAGCAGCACCCGGATAAATCCGCGAGAAGTGGGACCACCGTGCAGGTCCATTGGCCGGATTCACCGAGAGGTCAAGAGGCCGAAGAAGAAGAGGATGCGTCCGACTTGGAAGAAAATGACTTTGCCAGCAACGATTCACCAAGGTCAATTCTGGCTGGTGCCCGCGAGCGTTTTTTACAAATCGCCGATGACTACACGTTCCTGAATCCACACCTGACGTTGTCGATGGACTGGGATCCGGACCGCTCCCAGGTTACCGCGACCGATCCAGCCTGGAAGAAGTGGAAGCCATCGGATCCACCGTGCCCTCACTGGTATCAGCCAGAGCACCTCGAGCGCCAGCTGGCAGCCTACATCGCCAACGACGCGGACCACGGCCGCGATCGGACCGTCCGGGAGTTCATCGCCGACTTTGCTGGTTTGTCGAGCACCGCCAAACAAAAGGCCGTGCTCGCCGCCACGGGCTTCAACCGCAAGAATCTGTCAGCCTTGACCAATGGGGACGGAATGGACAGCGAAGCCGTAGGCCGGTTGTTGATGGCGATGCAGGAGACGAAACCGAAGCCTGTCAAACCTCTCGCCTTGGGGGTGATCGGCAAAGAGCACTTGCAGGCGCGTTTCACGGCTGTGGGATGCGAGATGGAGTCGTTCAAGTATGTGCGAGACAAGGGCGTAACAAATGGTCTTCCCTGGATCATCGAAACAGCCTTTGCCTGGTGCCCCGAGGCACAGCAGCGCCGTATCATCACAGGCGTCAATTGGTCAGCTGCCATCATCAACCCGTTCCGCGAGCTTGGTACGTATGGGGACAGCCTCGATAGCATCCTGGCCAAGCAACGGGCCGACCGCGATAAACCTGTGGTGTTCGTTTTGCACCTAGCCCTTCCGCGACCGCAATATGCCGATCGGGGTAAGTCCAGCGTGGTGATTGAGAGGTGACAACATCATGAATAGCTCACGCATCATCGAAGCAGTGACCTCAGTAACGAAGCCATGGGCCAAGCAACTCAAGGCCGAAGAGCGAAACCGCAACCGGATTCTACATCGCCGTCAGGCATTGATCCGCAGTGCTCGCACGACGCTGAAGGCCGCAGCCTGGGAATGCATGGAAGCTGCCTATAGGAAAGCCAGCAACGACAACACCTATCCGGCCCGTAGCCCTTCACGACGGTAGTTATGATTCCTACTATGCTAGAGGCTAATGGCGCGCAGGAGTACCTCGGCCGACGCACCCGCGTGGCTGGCTCACGGCGGGATCCTTCTCGGCCCTTGCCGGGCTGGAACGTCCCCGCT
>JBGQLF010000275.1:0-9362 GCA_041499985.1 Gemmataceae bacterium | reverse complement strand
CTCCGGACCCGTCCCTATGCGCTCCCCGGGGACAAGTTCCCGGCCCATGAGCTCAACCTCTTCGCGGTGGCCGACCGGAAACAGATCAGACCCCAAGTCGAGCAAGTCGATTTCGGCGCGCCCCGCCTACACTGGAAGCGCGATGGGCGGCACTTTACCTATCAAAAGGTGGACCGCGGGCACCAGCGCCTGCGGGTAATCGAAGTTGACTCCCACACCGGTAATGCCCGCACTCTCATCGACGAACAGACCCCGACGTTTATCTGGACGGCTCACGCGGAAAACGTGAGCCTGACCGCCGTGAACTACCTGGAAGGAAGCGAGGAAATCATCTACGCCTCGGAACGCGACGGCTGGAGGCACCTCTACTTGATCGATTCCCAGGAAGGCACGGTCAAGAACCAGATTACCAAGGGCGAGTATGTCGTGCGTGGCATCGAGCGCATCGACGAAGAGAGCCGGCAGATCTGGTTCCGCGCCAGTGGTAAGAACATCGGCCAAGATCCCTACCTGATCCACTATTACCGCATCAACTTCGATGGCACAGGCCTGGTCGCGCTGACCGAAGGCAATGGCACTCACACGGTCCAGTACTCGCCGGACCGGAAATACCTCATCGACACCTATTCGCGTGTGGACTGCGCCCCAGTCCATGAGCTGCGCCGGGTCTCGGACGGCAAACTGGTCTGTGGCCTGGAGCAAGCAGACATCTCCGAGCTGTTAGCCAACGGATGGCAAGCGCCGGAGATACTCGTCGCCAAAGGGCGCGACGGCAAGACGGACATCTGGGGCATCATTTGCCGGCCCAGCAAGTTCGACCCGTCCAAAAGGTATCCCGTAGTGGAGCAGATCTATGCCGGCCCGCAGGGATCCTTCGTGCCGAAAACGTTCAGCCCGGCACGACGATTCGCCACGCTCACGGAGCTGGGATTCATCGTCGTGCAGATGGACGGCATGGGGACGGCCAACCGCTCCAAAGCGTTTCACGATGTCTGCTGGCAGAACCTCAAGGATGCCGGCTTCCCCGACCGCATTCTGTGGCACCAGGCCGTGGCCGAGAAATATCCGTATTACGATCTCAGCCGGGTAGGAATCTATGGCACGTCCGCGGGCGGCCAGAACTCCACCGGAGCTGTGCTGTTTCATCCCGACTTCTACAAGGTAGCCGTCTCGGCCTGTGGCTGCCATGACAACCGGATGGACAAGGCTTCGTGGAACGAGCAGTGGATGGGCTATCCGGTGGGACCGCGATACGCCGCCAGCTCGAATATCGACAACGCCCAGCGGTTGCGCGGCAAACTGCTGCTGATCGTCGGCGAGCTGGACACTAACGTGCCGCCGGAATCGACTCTGCGGCTGGTCGATGCCCTCATCAAGGCCGGAAAGGACTTCGACCTTCTCGTCGTGCCCGGGATGGGACACTCCAACGGTGGCGCTTACGGTAACCGCCGACTCCAAGACTTCTTTGTGCGCCATCTGCACGGCGTGGAGCCTCCGGAGCGGAATGCGGTCACGCGCCAAGCTGGTGCTGAGTAACGGAAGGGGAACCCCGATGAAGCGCTTTCTCTTCGCTTTGTGGATCGTCCTCGCGCTGGCTCCGCTCGACCGGAGCCGGGGCCAGCAAATACCTAAAACGGGCGACGAACAGCCACCCAAGCAGAACGAGCTGGTGGTTCCCGACCTGCGCGAGTTGCTGGCACGCCCGCAGAGTGAGCTGCGCGGCGTGACACAGTGGTTCGAGGCCGATCGCGGGAGCTTGACACGTGTCTATACCATCCCTTCCTCGCCCACGCGCCAGGCTCGCCTGAAGCGTTTTTACTCCGACTGGCAGACGGCCCTGGTGAAACTGGATCCGGACAAGCTGAGCGCGGAGGGCCGCGCCGATTACGCACGCCTGAAAGACACCCTCCAGCGCGAACTGCGCCAACTGGATCTCCAGGCCAAGGCCCAAGCTGAAATCGCCCCCTTGATGCCTTTCGCGGCAGCGATTATCAATCTGGAGGAGGCGCGCCGGCGCATGGAAAAGGTGGATGCAGCCAAGACGGCTGGCCTCCTTACCAGGCTGAAGAAGCAGATCGACCAGACACGCCAGGCGGTCGAGGCTGGCCTGGGCACGGAAGGCAAGGTGGGCGCGATCAAGGTCGAGAAGGTAGCCGCCACCCGCACCGCCGAGACCATCAGCAGCTTGCGCACGGCCCTGAAGAACTGGTTTGGTTTCTACAACGGCTACGATCCTCTGTTCTCCTGGTGGATGGCGGAGCCGTACAAGGAAGTGGATCAGGCGCTCCAGGGCTATGCGACGCTGTTGCGGGAAAAAGTTGGCGGCGGCACATCCACCGAGGAGGAGAAGCCGAAGGATCCCGAGCCGGCACCGCTCCAAGCCCTGGCGCCGTCCACGGAGGGATCCGAAGTGCCCAACCTGCAAGAACTCATCGCCTTCCCGCATAGTGAGCTGCGGAGTGTGATCGAACGCTATCAAACCGATCGAGGGAATTTGAGCCGAACCGCGACCGCCTCCGTTCCTCTCCCTGTTCCGCCCCGATCCGGCGAACGCCAGGCTCGGATGAAAAAGTTCTCCGCGGATTGGCTGGCTGCTCTCCAACAGCTCGATTTCGATACGCTGAGCCCCGATGGCCGGGTAGACTATCTGCTCCTCAAGAACCACCTGGAGCGCGAACTGCGGCGGCTGGATCTCCAGCCGGAGGGCGGTGAGGAGCCAGGCCGGCGCGGACAGGGCGCCGGTGCCAGGGGGCGGCAGGAAACCGGCGTCTCCGGACGTCCCATCGGCCGGGAAGCTTTGCTGGTCGAACTAACCGGGGAAATGATCCCGTACACACCCGAGGAGCTCGTGGCCATCGCCAACCAGGAATTCGCCTGGTGCGAAGCCGAGATGAAAAAAGCGTCGCAGGAGATGGGTTTCGGCGACGACTGGCACAAGGCCGTGGAAAAGGTGAAGACGTTGCACGTCGAGCCGGGCAAGCAGCCTGAGATGATCCGCGGTCTGGCGCGGGAAGCGATTGACTACGTGCAGAAGTATAATCTCGTAACGCTTCCACCGGTGGCCTGCGAGAGTTGGCGGATGGAGATGATGTCTCCACAGAGGCAATTGATCAACCCGTTCTTCACGGGGGGCGAGGTGATCAGCGTCTCGTTTCCGACCAACACGATGTCTCATGAAGCGAAGCTCCAGAGTATGCGGGGAAACAACATTCCCTTCTCGCGAGCCACCGTCCATCATGAGCTGATCCCCGGCCATCACTTGCAGGGATACATGACGGCACGTTACCGGACCCAGCGCCGGCTCTTCACCACCGCGTTCTGGACCGAGGGCTGGTCGCTGTACTGGGAAATGCTACTGTATGAGCGGGGATTTCCCCGGACGCCGGAGGATCGCGTCGGCTTTCTGTTCTGGCGGATGCACCGGTGTGCACGGATCATCTTCTCCCTTAGCTTCCATTTGGGGAAGATGTCCGCCCAGGAGTGTATCGACTTCCTCGTCGAGCGCGTCGGCCATGAGCGCGACAATGCTACCGCCGAGGTCCGTCGTTCCTTCGCCGGCGGTTACGGGGCCCTCTATCAGGCCGCGTACATGCTCGGCGGCCTCCAAATCCGCGCCCTGCACAAGGAACTGGTCGATTCGGGTAAGATGCCCATCCGAGCGTTTCACGACGCGATCTTGCAGGAGAACCGTATCCCGATCGAAATGGTGCGCGCGAGCCTGACCAAGCAGGAGCTCACCCGGGATTACGCGCCCGGATGGAAGTTCTACGGCCCGAATCCCGGCCCGGCGCGGCCGTGACCGGCGAGATCGGAGTCGGGCTCGTTCCATGACCCTTGATCACCCAAAGGAAACCAACACCCATGATGGTCAACTGGCGTGGCGTTTTCCCGGCGGCGACGACCGAGTTCCACAAGGACCAGTCCCTCGACCTGAGCGGCACGGCCGCGCACGTGGAAAAGATGCTGCAAGCCGGCGTCCAGGGCATGATCATGCTCGGCACGGTCGGCGAGAACTGTTCTCTCGAATACGAGGAAAAGCTTGACGTCTTGCGAGCCGCGGTCCAACAAGTCGCGGGCCGAGTGCCCGTGCTGAGCGGCGTGGCCGAGTGCTCGACGGCTTTGGCTTGCCGTTTCGCGGTCGACGCGCGCAAAGTCGGTGTGGATGGGTTGATGGTCCTGCCCGCGATGGTCTATAAATCCGATCCGCGCGAGACGATGACCCATTTCCGGACCGTGGCGACAGCGGCGGACCTGCCCATCCTCTGTTACAACAATCCGGTCTCGTACGGCGTGGACCTCACGCCCGCGATGTTCGCGGAGCTGGCCGACGAGCCGCGGTTCGTCGCCATCAAAGAGTCGTCTGAGAATGTCCGTCGCATCACGGATATCAAAAATCTGTGCGGCGACCGCTATCTGCTCTTCGGCGGTGTCGATGACCTCGTACTCGAGAGTGCGCTGCTCGGCGTTGTCGGTTGGGTATCGGGGCTAGTCAACGCCTTTCCCGAGGAGAACCAACTCCTCTGGGAACTGGCGATGAGCGGCCGCTATGAGGAGGCTCTGCGGGTTTACCGCTGGTACACGCCGCTGTTGCATCTGGATACGCATCCCAAGCTGGTGCAGTATATCAAGCTGGCGATGGCCGAGACGGGCATGGGTTCCGAGATCGTCCGTGCCCCACGCCTGCCCCTGGTGGGACGCGAGCGTGAAGAGATCGTGGCCGTCATTCGGCGTGCCCTCCAGACGCGACCTACCGCGGTAAGTCCGAAAGTCGAACCTCGAAGTCCCAAACCAGTCCGAATCTGACAACCATGCAACGCATCCAAGTGATCGACTCGCACACCGGCGGGGAACCCACACGGGTCGTGGTTGCCGGCGGCCCGGATCTGGGCACCGGCTCCATGGCCGAGCGCCGAGCCATCCTGGGCAAGCGCTACGACCCGTTCCGCTCTGCCGTGGTCAATGAGCCGCGCGGCTCCGATGTTCTGGTCGGCGCGCTGCTGTGTGAACCGACGGATGCGACGTGTGTGGCCGGGGTGATTTTCTTCAACAACGTCGGCTACCTGGGCATGTGCGGTCACGGGACCATCGGTGTGGCGATCACGCTGGCTCACCTGGGCCGCATCCGGCCAGGTACGTACCGCCTGGAAACACCCGTCGGGATCGTGGCCTTTGAGTACGGCGGCGGCAATACGGTCACCATCGAGAATGTTCCGAGCTACCGCCATGCGGCGGGCGTCACCGTGCAGGTGGAAGGCGTCGGCCCTATCACCGGCGATGTGGCCTGGGGCGGCAACTGGTTCTTTCTTGTAAGCGAGCATGGCCAGGAGCTGGAGTTGGCCAACGTGGAGCGGCTCACCGCGTTCACCTGGCGCATCCGCCAGGCCCTGGCGCGGAAAGGGATCACGGGCGCCGTCGGACAGGAGATCGACCACATCGAGTTGTTCGGTCCACCGCGCGATCCGACCGCCCAGAGCCGAAACTTCGTGCTCTGCCCGGGCAAGGCGTACGATCGTTCGCCTTGCGGCACCGGCACCAGCGCCAAGCTCGCCTGCCTGGTCGCCGATGGCAAACTGCGCGAAGGGCAGGTCTGGAAGCAAGAGAGTATCCTCGGGAGCGTCTTCGAGGGCACAGCCCGTGTTCGGGACGGGCAGATCATTCCGCGCATCACTGGGACGGCGTACGTCTTGGCCGAGGCGACCTTGATCGTGAACCCCAACGACCCGTTCGCGACGGGCATCCGGACATGAGTAGCACGGCGGGACATGTTGTCGTCGTGGGGGGCGGGGTCATCGGCGCCGCCTGTGCGTACTATCTCAGCCGATCTGGCTGGACGGTCACCGTCGTCGACCAGGGCGGCTTCGGCCAAGGCTGTTCGCACGGCAATTGCGGGTTCGTGTGTCCCAGCCACGTGCTGCCGTTGGCGGCACCGGGAGCAATTGGGATGGCCTTGAAGTCCCTGTTTCAGCCCGATGCCCCGGTGGCCATCAAACCGCGCTTCGATCCGACCCTGTGGGCGTGGCTCTACCGCTTCGCCCGGAGGTGCAATCATCAGGACATGTTGGAGGCTGGCCGGGCCATTCAGGCACTCCTGAACTCCTCGCGACGGCTCTACGATCAGCTGCTGAAGGAAGAGGCGATGGATTGCGAGTGGCAGAGCCGCGGCCTGCTGTTCGTCCTCCGCACCCAGGCTGGCATGGAGCACTACGCGGAGACGGACAAGCTGTTGCGTGAGTCGTTCAACTTGCCGGCGCAGCGGTTCGACGGCGAGGCTTTGATCGAGCGGGAGCCGGCTCTCAAGCCCGGTCTGGCGGGTGGTTGGCTTTACGACACCGATGCTCACCTGCGTCCGGACAGGCTGATGGCGGAGTGGCGCCGCGTCCTCGGAGCGAAGGGCGTGACGGTCCACGAACACTGCCCAGTTCAAACACTGGTTCGCGAACAGGGGCGGGCTCGGGCGGTCCTCACGGCACAAGGGGAGATGACGGCGGACGCTTTCGTCTTCGCCACCGGTGCGCTCACTCCGCTCCTGGCCCGGCAGCTGGACTGCCGCATCCCCATTCAGCCGGGCAAGGGATATTCGATCACGATGCCTCGGCCGGCGCGGTGTCCTGTTGTGCCTTTGGTCTTCGAGGAGCACCGCGTCGCCGCCACGCCCATGCGGTCCGGCTATCGCCTCGGCGCGACGATGGAATTCGCTGGATACGATACCACGCTGAGGCGCCGGCGGCTCGACCTGTTGCGCGAAGCTGCACGCCACTACTTGCATGAGCCCTACGGTGAGCCGGTTGAAGAAGAGTGGTACGGCTGGCGGCCAATGACCTTCGACGGCAAGCCGATCATCGACCGCAGCCCGACGATGCGAAATGTCGTGATCGCGGCGGGCCACAACATGCTCGGCGTATCGATGGCCCCGGTGACGGGGAAGCTCGTCGCGGAACTCCTCAGCGAGGAGCCGCCGCACCTCGACCTGGCGCCCTATGCCGTGACACGATTCTGAGGTACGGGATCTCCTTGCGATCTGTCCTTCTCATCGTCTTCTCACAATCCGCTGTTTACATTTTCCAGATGCATAGAGTTGTGGCGAAGGCCGCTGCGCTGCCTGTACAATGAGCAACGAAGACATTGGCTGACCGGTCGGGAGATTGTTCATGAGAAGTTTGGTTGTGGCTGTCCTGGCGCTGGCAGGAGTTGTGGTAGCCGATACCCCGGTGCTGGCACAGCGCGAGCGCGGTGGAGGAGACCAGGCGGCGGTGCGAAACGGGTGGCTCTTCAGCCTCAGCGCCGGCAAGCAGCGCGCGCGGGAGACCGGCAAAGCGCTGCTGGTCGTCGTGCGCTGTGTACCTTGACTGGCTTGCCATCTATTTGACGGGCAGGTTGTCCGTCTGGAGCGCATCAAAAACCTTGCGGACCGATTTGTGCTCGTCCGGCTGACCCGCATCGACGACCTCGATCTAAGTCTGTTTACGTTTGACTACGACTTGACCTTCGCGGTGTTCTTCCTGAATGCGGAGGAGCAAGTGTATGCCCGCTACGGTGGGCGTGATGGCAAGGGGCCCGACGAACGCCAATCGCTGGACGGACTCCGCTACACCATGAACTCCGTCCTCCAGATGCACGAACGCAAGGACAAAGCCTATGCGCCGCGCGAAGAGGTCCCCCAGTACATTCGGCAAATCGCGCGGGGCGGCAGGAGTCGCGGCTGCTACCATTGCCACCAGGTCCAGGAGATTCTCAACGACGAGCTGAAGCGAACAGGGAAGTGGGAGCGCGATCAGATCTGGCGCTACCCTCTGCCCGACAATCTGGGAATGTTCCTCGAGCTCGATCGGGGCAACGTGGTCCAGCGCGTCGCCCCGGAGTCCCCAGCGGACCGCGCGGGACTCGAGCCCGGCGACCTCGTCGAACGTCTCAATGGCGTGCCCCTTCACTCCCAGGCGGATGCTCAGTTTGCTCTGGATCGGGCGCCGGCGCAGGGCCCGATCCCTGTTACCTGGACACACGCGGGTCAGGCTCGAAGCGGGGCCATTTCCCTATCCGAGGGATGGCGTAAGGGTGATATTAGCTGGCGAACTTCCCTCCGGCATTGGGTGCCCTACTTGCCCCTCAACGGCACCGAGTTGACGGTCGAGCAGAAAAAGGCGCTGGGTTTATCCCCCCCGCAGCTTGCCTTTCGCCAGCGAGACCAGGTTCACTCCTGGGTGCAGGCCGCCGGCATTCGTGGTGGCGATATCATTCTGGGCGTCGATGAGAAGCAGCTCGACGGGATGGAAGTGGACGATTTCCGCGATTTCATCCACCGGGCGTACGTGGTGGGAGATCGGGTGCACGTCAACGTAATGCGTGACGGGAAGCGCTTGAGCCTACCGATAACGCTGCGCGAACGGTGACAGCGACGAAATGTCGGGATGGCATTGATCGTAGCGGGGCCCCAGTCCCGCCAGCGTCCATGCCCGTGCCAAATCATGCAGCTGCTGCTCCCGCGCAAGTCACGCGCGCCAGCCTACCCGTCTTTTCTGGACAGCATGGATTCTCTGACCTACATTTGAGAGGTTTTCCTTCCGCCAAAGGGAACATGAGGCATTCATGTTTGAACAGAATTCGATCTGGGAACCCGAATTTGCGCATGATCGGTCGGGGAAGAAGCGGCGCTCACGGGTCCGCTATTCCACGCATGTATCCGCGATCTTCTGCCACACTGTAACGGAACCCTTTGATGATTCCTGCTGGGAAGAGGCAGCGGTTGACAATGTCTCCGGCCAAGGCATCGGTCTAGTTGTTCCTGAGCCTGTCGAGTCAGACAGCTACCTGGCACTCCTGGTAGACGGCATTGTGCGCTTACTGCTGGCCCGCGTGATTCACGTCACCCCCCAATCCGAGGGCGCCTGGCTCGTTGGTTGCGAGCTGGTCAGCAGGCTAAAGGACGAGGAGCTCCACATCCTGGTGTAAGCGTTCGGCTGCGGTCAGTGCAGTTCCGCCTTGGGGGGCAGGCATTCTTGCCTGCTGGGAGGCAAGAATGCCTGCCCCACACTCCCACGAGATTTCCAATGAGCCGGCCCGCCGTTGCCATGACAAGGGATTGTGCGAGCGAGTGTTTGTCGCAGGCCGACGGGTAACGTCAGGGACCGTCGACGCTTTTACTCTTTCCCGTTCTATCCAGCCGGAAAAAAACGCGTCCCTCCAGTGGCCGTCACTTTTCATTTCCCTCCGGGCTCAATTAGCATTACCATCCTGACCAGGTTGTTACCCGCGCGAAGGTCGATGGCTGCCTCGGCCACAACTTTTTGGAGACTGCCGATGTCCAGATCTCGAATCACGTTCCGGCGTGGCTTCACGCTGATCGAGCTGCTGGTGGTGATCGCCAT
>JBGQLF010000274.1:0-9398 GCA_041499985.1 Gemmataceae bacterium | reverse complement strand
TGTTCTCCAAGATCGAGGAAAAAGGCATCCAGGCCACGGTCATCACCGACACCGACAACAAGAAGATCTCCGAGATCCGCATCGGCGGCAAGGGGAAGAAGAAGCAGTAAGAAGCCGATGCAAGAAGGAGGGCCGGCCTGGTGGCCTGCCCTCCCGCTTCTCAGCCACTCCTTCCAGCCTACGGGGAGTCACTGGGGTCACTCCTCGAAAGGGGTGGAGTCAGCCAACGTTCTTTCCACGCCGACGAACAACCCGGTCAAGCCAGATGCGGGTGCATGAAAGCATCCGGGGCTGCCCCACCTGGAGACGGCCCCAGGAACGCACGACCTTAGCTGCGCCGGGCCTGCTGATAGGCTCGGTTACGAATCCATCGCTTGAAGGTTTGCAGGTCGCTGTACTGATCAGCCTGCTGCGCGGTGATGTGGTTGTCGAGCCGGAAAAACTGGGTCTCCTCGTACTCGCCGTCGATGTTCCGGCTATCGCAGACATTGACCGACTGGATGCCCTGGTCTTGGTCCACGGCGTAGATCTTCACTCTCCGCCCTTGGATCTCGACCCACGCGGTCCGGTCGCTTTCGCTAAGAATCGCCATCTCACTTTTCCTCTCTCGCAAACGGTTTGGAGTTACTGAACCACACACCGTCGCAATTCTATCGGGGTCCCTTTCCGCTCCCGCCGGGCCAGGAGAGACGAGAAATCTTCACCGATTTTTCACCGTTCGCGGCATCGGATTAAATCCCGAGGGGCGGTTTTACAGCCTATAGCGCTCCTTCGACACCCTTTTTCCTTGAGCAAAAAGTTGCTCGAAAAATCGGAATCAGGGGCCTTGACCTGGCTTGGATAAGGCTAGTTTCCACGGGTCCAGCGCTGCCCATTTCGCCCTAACCAAAGCGAGCGGGCCAGTTCCTGGTTGAGAGCGCTCGGCCCTCACGTTACTCTTGATGCTCTGGGGCTGCCCGAACGCGGATTTCTGCTTTTTCCTTTGGAGTAGGCAATATGTCTGGATTCCTCCGCCTGGCAATCGGCGTCGTTGTTGCCTGTGTGTTGTCCATGGCTGCGAGCACAGCGCTGGCCCAGCAGGAAGAGGCTGGCTGGAAAGCCGGGGTGGCTTCCGTGCCGATCACCCCGGAGGGGCCCCTGTGGATGGCGGGCTACGGCTCCCGGAACAAGCCGGCCGAGGGCAAGGCTCAGGACCTGTTCGCCAAGGCCGTGGCGCTCGAGGATGCCGCGGGAACCCGGCTGGTCCTGGTCACGCTGGATCTCGTTGGCATTCCACGCGTGCTCCGGGATTCCATCGAAACCCAATGCCAGCAGAAGTATCGCCTGCCGCCTTCCGGACTCATGCTCAACGTTTCGCATACGCATTGCGGTCCCGTCGTGCAGTCGGGCAGCTCAGTGTCGTACAACTTGCCGGCCGGCCAGGCCGAGCGAATTGATCGTTATGTGGCGGTGTTGCAAGAAAAGTTGGTTGCCCTGGTTGGCAGCGCGCTGGCCGACTTGAAACCGGCCCGGCTTGGCTACAGTCACGCCCGGGCCGGTTTCGCCATGAATCGCCGGCTGCCCACGCCGAGGGGCTATCAGAACAGCCCCTATCCGGACGGCCCCGTCGACCACGATGTGCCCATCCTCCGCGTGGAGGAGGCCGGTGGGAAGCTGCGCGCCTTGCTGTTCGGCTACGCCTGCCACAACACGACACTCCAGTTTTACCAGTTCTGCGGCGACTACGCCGGCTACGCCCAGCAGTATCTTCAGGAAGCGCACCCGGGCACCACGGCACTGTTCGTGATGGGTTGCGGCGGCGACCAGAATCCGTACCCGCGCGGCACCCTGGAGCTGGCGCAGCAGCACGGTCGCTCCTTGGCCACCGCGGTGGAAGCAGCGCTGCTGCCGAAGCCCCTGCCCGTCCGTGGCCCCCTGCGCACCGCGCTGGAGGAGGTGACCCTGGAATTCGTCCCGCCGTCCGGGCGCGACGCGCTCCTCAAGATGAAGGAGTCCGCTGACACGACCGACCAGCGGCGGGCCCAACGTCTTCTGGAGGAGCTGGAAAAGACGGGCCGGATTCAAGCGACCTACCCCTACCAGGTTCAGGTGATCCAGTTCGGCGGCGACCTCACCATGATCGCGCTCGCGGGCGAAGTTGTCGTGGACTATTCCCACCGTCTCAAGCGTGAAGTGGTCGGCACGCCTCTATGGGTCGCCGGCTACTCCAACGATGTCTTCTCCTACGTCCCCTCGGTCCGCGTCCTCAAGGAGGGCGGCTACGAAGGCGTCCAGGCCATCCGGGCCACCCGTTTCCCAGGGCCATTTGCACCTTCCGTCGAAGAGCGGATCGTGGGCAAGGTCCACGAGTTGGTGAAGCGAGTTCGCAGTGGGGACAAAAGAGGGGAGTGATATATCTTTTGCCGTTCCTTCCGGCACGCTAGGAGAACCGCCATCGTTGCAAAAATGTTCCACCCGCTCGTCCTGGATTTCTTCCTCGTCCAATTGGCGACAACTCGGGGTAGCCCTCCGCTTTCTGCGAGTTCAGGCGGTCGGCTCCCTTCTCCATGCCGAGAGGACGCGTTCCGATTCCCCGGGTACTGGCAACTGCCTGCACTCGTCGCAGGGGCGTTTTTCGCCAGTGCGAGGAGGCCAGCCATGTCCCAGAGGCTCACCTGTGTCCAGCAATCGCCCGCCCGGGCGGCGGCCGTCAGCGCGACGGTCGTAGGAGAGCGCATACCGTGACAGCAGGGAGGAGTGGTCCGGGCCAGACACCTCGAGTGGGTGGCGGAACCGGTCCCTGCTGTCTCGCCCCATCCCAAGGGCCCTGTCGTCCTAGGCGGGGTTTCCATCTCGTCCAAGAGGAGGCGGATCGTGATGGCCGCAGCTTACCGAGAGATCTTGGAGAAGATCCGGCTGGCCTTCCCACAGCCGGTGTCTGACCAGGTTCACGATTCGTACTTCGTCCACTCCATCATGAGGGCCCTCGACCAAGTGGACGCGATGAAGTCCGAGCTACCGATCCTGGGTCAGATCCGTGCGCCTGACTACGAGGCCGGGCGTCGGGTCGGTTTGCGCGTGCAGGTCACCCCGCTGGAGGAGGTGACGCGGGATCTGGTGCGTTACCTGGAGGGCATCACGATCTTCGGCCACGCGCACACGCAGCAGAACGTGATCGCGCAGCCGAGCATTCCCAGCCTCATTGGCGTGCTGCTGGCTTCGCTCTATAATCCCAACCTCGCCTGGGATGAGTACAGCCGCCTGGTCGCCCTAGCCGAAGTGGAGGCAACGGCCATCACCGCCCGGCTGCTGGGCTACGACCCCGCGCAGGCGGCTGGGGTTTTCACTTTCGGCGGCACCGGCACGACGCTCTACGGCGTCAAGATCGGCCTGGAAAAGGCCTGCCCGAACACAATGACCGAGGGCCTGCGCGAGCCGGCCGTGGTGTTCGCCTCGGACAGCGCCCATTATTGCCGGTACAACGTCGCTGCCTGGCTGGGCCTCGGCACCAAGCAGCTCCTGACGGTACCGACTGACGTCCGCAATGAGATCGACCTGGCTGAACTGGGGCGACACGCTCGCGAAGCGCTCCGGAGCGGTCGGCGCGTGGCGGCGTTCATCGCCACAATGGGCACGACAGACGCGTTTGGCCTGGACGATCTGGAGGGCGTGGTCGCCTTGCGTGATCAGCTGGTGGAAGAGTTCCACTTGCCGTACCGCCCGCACGTGCATGCCGACGCGGTGATCGGCTGGGCCTGGGCGGTTTTCAACGATTACGACCTCGAGGCCAACGCGCTCGGCTTCCGGCGGCGGACGCTGCGCGCACTGGCCGGGGCTTGCCGCCGGCTGCGCCATCTGCACCTGGCCGACTCCATCGGCGTGGACTTCCACAAGACCGGCTTCGCCCCGTACGTCTCCAGCTTACTGTTGGTCAAGGACCGAGCCGATTTCAACCTTCTCAGCCGCGCGCCGGAGGAGATGCCCTACTTGTACCACTTCGGCGACTACCGGCCCGGGATGTTCACCCTCGAGACCTCCCGTGCGGGTACCGGCGTGCTGGCAGCGCTGGCCAACCTGCGGCTGTTCGGCCAGGAGGGACTCCAGGCGACGCTGGGCCACATGGTCGAGATGGCCCAGCTCTTGCGCGAGCACCTGGAAGGGCACGAGGCGACTACCGTCCTCAACCGCGACAATGTCGGCACCGTGACGCTGTTCCGGGTCTATCCACCCGGCGTCGATACGTTCGCCATCAAGCAAGAGGAGTTCGAGGACTCCACGTTCCGCGAGACACTACGCCGCCACAATGACTACAACCGCCGCGTTTTCCGCTACCTCCACGACGAGGCGATGGCCGGCCGCGGCGTGTTGCTGTCGCTGACCGACTGCTACCGTCACACCGCTTATGGGGAACCGGTAGTGGGGTTGAAGTCGTACATCCTTTCCCCCTTCGTGGACGAGGCGCATGTGGAAGCGGTGGTCGCGAAAGTGTTGGAGGCGCGGGAATGCGTCAGACAGGGTGATTGAACCTTGGGCAAAGCAGGGGCCATTGTCGGCTAAGGCATCGGGGTTGACGGTCGAGAGCTGGGCCGCCTGAGCATAGCACAGACGAACTTCGAAAGGTTGCCTCCCGGCTGGAGAGGCTCACCGAATCCTGCACGTCCCGGTTCCCTGGGAACGGTCTCGCCATCGGTGATAACGCAGCCGATTTCGTTGAGGGTCTCATCAACGCGGCCAGGGAACTGGTAGCGATGGTACAGTGCTGTCCCGGGCGAACATCGCGCCCAGGCGGGGTAGGACCGGGCACGGTAGGGGGACATCAGGCATTTCCCACAGCGAGATTAAACAGAAATAGCGACTAGCACGATTGCGCACTTTAGAAAAAATCAGCAGTGTGCGATGTCTCACCAAAATTAGCTGACTTTTTCGCAGCCTCGTGTAGCCTAGTGACAGAGACCAGCTGGGGATCTCTACAAGGCGCGGCCTGCGAGAGCAGTGGGTTGCCCCGTTCGTTCGTCCCCAAGCACTGGGCCGTTTGGTGGGAGATTTCCTATGCCCCGACCTGCGTCCGATCCAGCCCGTGGGATGCCACGCTGGCTGATCTTCCTGGGAAGCCTGGCGATTGCCTTTCACTTCCTGGCCGTGGTCTGCGGAGCCCTGGCCGCTCCGAGCGGGCCTTGGCCCACCATGGAAGGCAGTAACCTCGCAACACCGCCGCAGTTTGCCTTCTCCCTCGATTACCTCACCCGACCTTATTTGAAGCTGGTCAAGATGACCCACAATTACCATTTCGCCACCAATCGTCCCGGCATGCCGGGATCTTACTTCGAGGCCCGGCTGAAGGACGAGTCCGGCAGGGAATTGGCGACGATCCAGATTCCCGATGCCAACGCGAACTTCTGGGTCCGGCATCGGCAAGCCTTGCTGGCTCAGGGCCTGGCGGATGATCAACCGGTCCAGCCTCCTCCGGGCGAGGTTATCGCCGCCCCGAATCAAGCGCTGCCGAACGTGCCGATCTGGGATGCGGTCGAAAACCGCCGCCTCAAGATTCGTACGGTCCCGGAACACCTGATTCCGCGCGATCGGCCAGTTTTCCGCCCTTCGGACTGGTCGTTGGTGCTGGCCCGATCCTATGGGCGCTACCTGTGCCGAGCCCACGGAGCGGCCTCCGTCGAGATCATCCGGCACACCCAGGAGTCGATTCCCCCGGTCGTGCTCTCCTTGGACAATGTGCAGGCGGGAGCGTTTGACGAGCTGATTAGTAACTTTGGGGAGATCTCACGGTGAAGCCATCCCGATCCGTACATCTGACGGCGAAGCAATCCCCGCAGCCCGTGCAGCCAGCGGAGAGACCCATCCGTTCCTGGGTGCACTTCTGGTTCACGCCTGTGGATCCGGTCGGACTGCACACCCTGCGTTGGCTGGCTGGCTTGCTGTTTCTGGCCTGGCTCCTGCCGTTCGCGGGAGACCTGGACAGTCTCTTCGGACTTCAGGGCTGGTTCGATCAGCAGGCTTACACCGAAACGGCTCGTCTGGCGGACGGCTCTCCCAAGCCGCTCGGCTGGTCGATCCTCTATCTCAGTGGGAGCAGCCCCAAACTGTTGGGGACCCTATACGGGCTGTCGATCGCGGTACTGGCTCTGTTTACGCTGGGGCTGTGGACGCGCCTGACCGGGGTGTTGACCTGGATCATCGTCGCCTCGTTCACGGTGAATCCCATCCTCGATTATGACGCCGACGCCCTGCTGGTGATCTTGGCTTTCTACTTGATGGTGGGCTATGTGCTTCCCGGCCCCGGGGACAAGAACGCGCCGTGGATGGCACGGCTGTTGGGCTGGAGCACGCCCTGGCTGCGGCGACGGTCCGCGGATTCCGTGGACGCTTCCCAGCCGAGCCTGGGGGCCAATCTGGCGCTGCGTCTGCTGCAAGTGCACTTTGCGATCGTGCTGCTAACCAGCGGCCTGCACAAGCTCCAGTTCAGCGATTGGTGGGCCGGTGTCTCCTTCTGGTATCCGCTGCATCCGCCTTTTACGACCACACTGGCCGCCGCGCGCAACCATGCCGGGCATGTTGAGTTCTATCTGGGCATTCTCAGCCTGGCGGCCTACCTCACGCTTGCCTGGCAGATCGGGTTTTCCCTGTTCGCCTGGAAGCCACGCTGGCGGCCGGTGCTGCTGGGTGGTGCCGTGCTGGGATGGCTCGCCACGGCTTTGCTTTACCGGCTGCCGCTGTTGGGTCCAGCCATCTTCATCGGCTGCCTGAGCTACCTAGCGCCGGCTGAGTGGCACCGCCTGATTGCCGGGCTGACCCGGATCCCGGGTTTGCACCGACTGGCAAACCGGCTCCCGTCTCAGATCGAAGTGTGTGGCGATCTCGCTGGGCAGCGCGCCGCGGGCGCATCCCTTGTCACGGTGGGGCAACGCTGATGAGCACGAACAAGCTGATCTGGCTTCTACTGGGCGTAGCGGTCGTGATCTTCGGTGTCACGTGCGCCCCGGTTGATCCCTCGACCTCGAAAGAGAGCGCTGCACCGGATCGGGTCGAGAAGGCGCCGCTGGAAACGTTGCCGAATGCGCCGACTCCCCTCGCGAGCGGGCCCAGGCCGCGCATCGAAGCAGCTGTCCGCAATGTTCGGCAGCGTGACCTGCTGACCACGAATGCCTTCTGGACGATCTTCCATGGCATCCTGGGGCTGGGTCCCGCAATGACGCTCCGCAACCCCGAAACCCGCGAACGGATCCATGCCATCGACTACATCTGCAACGGGGGAGAGCTGCGCGGGTTGCTGTTCATCCCAACCAAGCATGGTCTCGACGTGCAGATTGGACCGCTAACCGTCGGCCAAGGGCACCAGGATCAGTTCGTCGCCGAGATGGCGCAGTGGGGCATGCCGGCCGACCAGAAGTTTCTTGTCCAGGGCAAGGAATACACATTCATGGACTTCGTGCGCCACGCGCAGATGCGGGCGCGGGTCACCACCAATCAGGAGCTGAGCTGGGCGATTCTCCTTCTCGGCCAGTACCTCGGCACGGACATCTCCTGGACGAATGGCTTCGGAGAGAAGCTCCACTTCGAGGACCTGGTGCGCCACGAACTGAACGCATCGGTCGAGCAGGCTCCATGCGGGGGGACGCACCAGCTGTTTGGACTCTCCTGGGTCTACCATCTGCACCTCCAGAAGGGAGGCCTGCGCGAGGGGGTCTGGCAAGGGATTGCGGACAAGACGGTGCAGTACCGCGATCTGGCACGCAAGTATCAGAATTCGGACGGCTCCTTTTCGACCGACTTCTTCCGCGGTCCCGGAGATGCCGCCGACAAGCAGTTGCGCATCAACACCACGGGTCATACGCTCGAATGGTTGGCGCTGGCGTTGTCGGATGCGGAGCTGAAGGAGGAGTGGGTTCAGCGTGCCGCCAATGCCTTGGCGCTGATGATCCTGGACATGCAGGGGTCTCCAATTGAAGGCGGCTCGCTCTACCACGCGGTTCACGGGCTGCTCCTGTACTATGCCCGTGTTTACGACCGCGACACGCTCGGTCCTCGCGAGCTGCTGATACCTTTGGCACCCGCTGGGTCCGTGGCGAAAACATCGTACTGGGAGCGAGAGGCGCTGAAACAGGCTCCGGAGAAGAATCGCTGAGGATCCGCGAAATGATAACTTGAGCAGAGTTCACTACCTGACCGTTTCATAAGTCCGCCGCCAGCTCACAAGCCCGAAGTGCCAGCGAGGGATTCGCCGTAACCCTCGCTGGCGCTTCGGGCTTGTCTACGGCGCCGACTGGCGAAGGATTTACGAAACGGTCAACTAGATAGGTGCCACCAAGCTCCGGCAGCCGCTTCGCTCGTGCAGAAGCAATTGGAAGATGACAACCAGACCGCTCGTATCCACTCACTCCTCGACCGCCACGGTGATGCCGTTGAGATCGCCGCTGGCGAGGTCAGGCAGGACGCCGAAAGCAGGCGCCGTCAGCGTGACCGGACGGTGCTGCTCTTGGCCAGCCAGCGCTCACCCACTCGGATGACGAAGTTCATATGACCCTGGGCAATGGCACGCACGTACTCGAGAAGCTTGGCATAGGTAGTGAGATGAAGAGCCCCATCAGGTCAACCGAGGCGGCGTTTTTTGAGCGTAGGCATGGGTGTGATCTCCTCAGATTCCGGAGCAGCATACCAGGTCGGCCACCCTGTCCGGGTCAGCGCGACTGCACATAGCAACGGTGTTTCCACCCAGGCTAATGGGCGCTCAGCGACTCCAGAGAACCGCCGCCGCTTTCCCGGCCGGGGCTGCGTTCTCATGAGACGATGTTTGCTTAAAGAGCGATTCTCGTGAACAACCGGCCTGGCGAATCAAGCCTTCCCTCCTCTGCTCTCTTCGGCTGGCTGCCAAGCGAGCTCCACGAACGGAGCCTACTTCTCGATCCCAACGTAAGGTCGCCCCAGCTTCCGTACTGCGATGCGCTGACGACAGGCGCGCCTTGTTCATGGCGAAGTCGTCAGCCAGATCGTGCAGGCGAGTGCCGTCGTGCTCTCCTTGGTGGATTTTCTGCTGGCATCCCTTGCAGACGGCGATCTACTTGCGAACGGTCAACGAATGAGACAGCATCTCCGGCCGCTGGGTTTGCCGGCCATGACAGCGACGGTGTTCGAAGAGTGTTCAGGCCAATCCGGTGACCGAGTGTAACACCCCAACCGGTCTCGCTATTCCCAACGACGTGAAAAGCTCGAGAAAACGGGAGTTTTCGATGTGTTCAGCGAACGGCAACGAGTTCGTAGAGGGGTAGAGTATTGTTACGAAGAGCGCCGCGGGATCGTCTCAAGCCGCAACTTTCTTCCTTGACAGTTGTTGCTTCAATTCCTCTGGCTCCAATTGCAGCAAGGCCCATGGGTCAGACGTCGGCAGTCGCAGTCCCAGCAACGCGTAG